>JBATHN010000166.1:0-2009 GCA_049666885.1 Desulfobacterales bacterium | reverse complement strand
ATCTTGAATCCATCCCCCTCCCGGCCGAGACGGTTTTCTTCCGGCACGCGACAGTCTTCGAAAATCAAATCGGTCGTGTCCGAAGCCCGCAGGCCCATTTTTTCTTCCTCACGGCCGACCACCAGACCGGGTGTGTTCTTTTCCACTAAGAAGGCGCTGATGCCCTTGTGACGCAGGCCTTCATCGGTCTTGGCGGTCACGATCACCAACCCCGAGTTCTTGCCGGTGGTTGTAAACCGCTTGCTGCCGTTGATGACGTAAGTCTTTCCGTCCCGAACGGCCGCGGTGCTCTGGCTCACCGGGTCCGAGCCGGCATGCGGTTCGGTCAGTGCGAATGCGCCGATGCGTCGGCCCGTTGCGAGCGGCTTAAGGTACTTTTGCTTCTGGTCTTCCGTGCCGAAGCGCAGAAGGCTCTCGCACACGATCGAGTTGTGGACCGACATGACGACCGCCGTGGCGGCGCACGCGTAAGCTACCTCGGCCAGGGCCGCCACGTAGCCGAGAGTGTCGGCTCCCTCGCCGCCATACTCCAGCGGCACCATCATGCCCATAAGCCCGAGCTCGCCCATTTTTTTAAGGTTTTCGGCCGGAAATGCCTTGGTGCGATCGCGTTCGGCCGCGGTGACGGCCAAGACCTTGCGGGCAAATTCCCGCACCATTGCCTGGATCATCAACTGCTCGTCATTCAAGGCAAATGCCATCGCACCCCCTCCGGTTATCGACCGGTCTTTTGACCTGTTTTGCTGCACTGACGTATATACATCCAGAATTAAGGCAGTAGAATGCCGGCGCATAGCGGGCCAACCGGCAAACGGGACAATCGTTATTTAGTCCTAAACTGATTGGTTCCAGGTTCAGGGTTCAAAATTCAGAGGTTATAAAATACTAATTTCCGCAACTTTATACTCCATTGTTTGGATTGGCCGCTTCCACCCATTGGGTGAAAAACATGGAATTCGACCCAATTGACGCGTAATACGATTGTCAGAGACCAGTTATGGCACTTTAACCGGGAACCGTGAACGTTAAACCGCTCAACCTAAATTATTGTATTCGTAGAATCCTTTTCCGCTCTTGCGGCCAAGCCAACCGGCCTCGACATATTTCCGCAGCAGGGGGCAGGGACGATATTTTGAATCGCAAAAACCCTCGTAGAGCGTCTCCATGATGGCCAGGCACGTGTCCAGGCCGATCAGGTCGGCCAAGGCCAGAGGGCCCATCGGGTGGTTCATGCCGAGTTTCATCACCGTATCGATGTCTTCACGGGTCCCCACACCGTGAAACAGACAGTACACCGCCTCGTTGATCATCGGCATCAGGATGCGGTTGGCGATAAAGCCGGGGTAGTCGTTTGACTCGGCCGGCGTCTTGTCGAATTTCAAAGCCAGGCCCCAGGTGGCCTTGAAGGTCTCATCCGAAGTGGCGATGCCCCGGATGACTTCCACCAGCTTCATCAGCGGAACCGGGTTCATGAAGTGCATGCCGATGACCTTTTCCGGGCGGCCGGTTTGTGAGGCGATACGGCCGATGGGAATAGATGAGGTGTTGGTAGCCAGGATGACGTCAGGCCGGCAAAATTCGTCCAGGCTCCGAAAAATTTGAAATTTCAATGGTTCGTTTTCCGTGGCCGCTTCAACGACAAAATCCGCGGTGGCCATGTCTTTCAGGTCGACACTGGTTTTAATTCTTTTCAGAACGGCCGCTTTTTCTTCGGCGCCCAGTTTGCCCTTTTCGACATTGCGCGCCAGAATTCTGTCGATGGATGCCAGACCGCTTTGGACAAATTCAGGTTTTATATCGTTCATGACGACCGTCAACCCGCTCGCGGCAGCCACCTGAGCGATGCCGCTTCCCATTTGTCCAGCGCCGATGACGCCGAGTGTCTGAATAGCCATAGTACCCCCTTGATTAATCCCTTAACCTTCCCGCAGAGTCAGGCGGGATGGTCCAAGCTATGCTATGCGGGTAGGTAAGTGAGTATAAACCGCCCGCTTCGCTCGAGACGCAAA
>JBATHN010000165.1:0-3633 GCA_049666885.1 Desulfobacterales bacterium | reverse complement strand
GGTCCCGGCTGCCTCACTCAACCGGTAGGAGTGGGTGCCCGGACCTTAAAACGATGCAGACGGAGGAAAAAAAGTTGAAATTTTCGAATCCCTTGATGGGGCTGTTACTCTGCTTTATGATTCAAGGCTGCACTATGGCCGCCAAACCCATACACACGGTTAAATCAGTGGACCTCGAGCGGTTTATGGGAGACTGGTACGTGATTGCCAATATTCCCACGTTTATCGAAAAAGGAGCGCACAACGCGGTGGAGTCTTATCGTCTTGCCGAAGACGGCACCATTGAAACCACCTTCACCTTCAACAAGGATGCTCCCAACGGTCCGCTCAAGGTCTACACACCCCGGGGCTTTCCTCAAGACAAGTCCTCCAATGCCGTGTGGGGAATGCAATTTATCTGGCCCTTCAAGGCGGAATACCGAATAATCTATCTCGACGAAAATTATTCGCAAACCGTTATCGGCAGGACCAAAAGGGACTATGTCTGGATAATGGCAAGAACGCCGCAAATACCGGACACCGATTACGCCCGTATTTTGGATTTTCTAGAATTCGAGGGCTACGATATCCAGAAAATAAAGAAAGTACCCCAATCGGGTTCATTTTAACGAGGTTCATCCGGAGACCCGATGCAAGATCGACCGGGTCTCCGAATGAAAGACGATTACCGATTACCCGGCGTTCACCGTGATTCGGCGTGGTAAGGCCTTGGCGGTCTTGGGCAGGTTCAATCGAAGGATACCGTCCTCGAGCTTGCCTTCGATCTTGTCCTGATCGATGACTTCGGAAAGGTTAAACTGACGGTAATATTTTCCGATTTCGAATTCGACCAGTACATCTGACTCTTCCCCGCCTTCCCACGGCTTTACATCTCCGGAAAGGGTCAAAACACCCTCTCGAAGATCGATGTTCACATCATCCGCCGCAACTCCGGGCATATCGGCCAGCAGGGTAATTTCACGTTCGGTCTCGAAAATATCGACCTCGGGGGTGAAAACCAGCCCCGGCCGTGTCTGTTCCGCGGGAACTGCGACTTCCTGTTTTTCTTTTACCTGAAGTTCTTTGGAATCAACCATTTTGATCCCTCCTTTCGTGGCGCGGAAATTAATTGACAGAAATCTGTTTCGGTTTGGAGGCTTCCGATTTTGAAATGACCACAGTCAATATCCCATTGACCATTTTTGCCTCCACACTGTTTGAATCAATATCGCCGGGCAGACCGATCACCCTTGAGAACTTGCCGGCCTCCCGCTCCCTGCGGTGATACTTGGCGTTTTCGCCTTCAAACTGGATTTTACGCTCACCCGATATCGTCAGGTTTCTTCCGTTTATCTGGAGATCGACCTCATCGGTTTTAATACCGGGAAGCTCGGCGCGGACAAAGTAGTGGTCTTTGTCTTCGGTGATATTGACCGCCGGAAAGACACTGGAAGGAGACAATCGCATTCCCGGCCTGCCACCAAACATGGCCTTGGTCAGAAAATCCATTTGCTGGACCATTCTCTCCATTTCTATGAAGGGATTCTGCCAACCCATTGACGGAAAATTTATCATTCTTCTTGCAATCATGGTTCACTCCTCCTTTTCATTACGATGTTCTTGTTCGAGTTGGATATAGTGGATGGCTTCGCCCTATTTGTTCAGTTGACGTTGATGATCAAGCACTTTTGACTTCGATTTGCTTCACGTCAGCTTTCGGAAGCGCCTTCCTGGGCATCGTGACGGTCAATACGCCTTTCTTGAAGGTTGCCGCCACTTCGTTCTGGTCCGCATCTTCCGGCAGCGACAGCATCCTCTGAAATGACCCGTAGGAACGCTCCATCCGATAGTAATTTTTCCCCTTCTCCTCGTTTTCTTGCTTTTTTTCGCCCTGAATGGTCAAGGTGTCATTGACGATCTCAAGCCTGACATCCTTTTCATCCACCCCAGGAATCTCCATAGTAACGGTGTATGCCTTGTCGGTGGCACCCAGGTCCAGGGTCGGTTTGAGTATGCCGCCGTTCATCCGTGGCAGCATCGGCCGGTTAAATTCAAACGGTGTAAGGCCGAAACCGCGAAATGTCCGGTCAAAAAGCCGGTCAAACTCTCGGTGGAACTGCTCTATCGGATTGCTAATAGCATGGCCTCGTTCCTGCACCGACGCACGCTGTACCGGGACAGACTTGCCGACATTTTCTTCCTCATTTTTAAACCAGTTCCATGGAATCCATTTTTTTACACTCATAATTGACCTCCTATCTTTTATATTATAATTAATTTTTTCAACAAAAAGTAATGTTATTTTTCCGCGTGTCAAGGGGACTCTCAATTTTCCCGAAAAAAATATAAACATTTGTAATTATATGTATAATTTTAGTTTTAGTGCTAAAGGCACGGTGGAATAAAGATGTAGGGGCATGGCAGAACAGATCGCACTAATAAATAGGTGCGTTTGTTATCAAGCATCAATTATTCATATATAATATATTGATTATATTTAATATAAAGTTAATAATCGAAAGTTAGAATCGATAGACTTGAAAACAAATTTAAAAGGTATAATTTGCATTATAAATATAATTTATTACTATAAGTTTAATATTTTATAAAGTAATGATACATGATCAAATGAATGAGGCAACCTATAATGATGAGAGCGAATATTCTTTGCGGCAGAATTTTGGCTGGATATCCATAGTGTTCGTCCATAAACGGCATCTTTCGACTCGGGCCGGCGTTCTCGCTCTTTTACAATACTCGACGTAGCCACTGCTATGCATGCGGTTGCAAAATTGCGAAAAAGGGCCTTTTATAGACGGAAACTAATTAGTAGGGAGTGATAGGGAAGGTCAATTTTTTTCATGCGCCAATCTTCAACATATTGCAACACGTTTTATATTATTTTAAAAAATACAATGCGAAGCGATTCAACACCTTTAGGGACCTTTATTTGGCGGTTTAGAAAATCAAAGGAGGTTTCTCATGGCAAGAAGCTATTTTGCCATTCTTGAGGTGCCGTCAGACGCACCCCCTGAAGAGGTCCGATCAGCCTATCGCCGATTGGCCAAGGAATTTCACCCGGATCGTTACGAAGGTGGCAGCGAGCCCTTCCGTCAGATCCAGGAAGCCTATGCGGTTCTTGGAGATCCCGTCAGGCGCAGAGCCTACGAAAAGTCTCTTGAGGAGGTACTTGTAAAGAGGACCGCAAGGTACACGCCCTACTCAGAGCCGGAACCCTTGATTCCAGAAGAGGGGCCGGTCAATATCGGAGAAATTTCACCGGTTCGCTCTTTTCGAACGGTTTCGCCTTCATTGGGCGAGATTTTCGATTGGTTATGGGACAATTTTTCCAGCGTAGATCGGCTTAAATCAGGAAGGGTCCGTCATCTCACGCTTGAAGTTCCCCTGACAAGAGAACAGGTGATCCGCGGCGGTAACGCCAAGGTGATGGTTCCGGTTCGGGCTGCTTGCCCGACTTGTCGAGGACATGGAAGTGTCGGGTACTATGAATGTTATCGCTGCACGGGGCAAGGTACTATTTCTGGAGAGGTGCCGATATCTGTCGCGTTCCCACCAGGTCTTGTTCAAAACCACACTGTAATTATCCCCCTGGAACGGTTTGGTATAAGGAATCTTCACTTGACTGTGCTGTTT
>JBATHN010000164.1:0-4756 GCA_049666885.1 Desulfobacterales bacterium | reverse complement strand
CCAGCACCCCCGACAGCATGACCAGAATGATGTAGTAGTAGGGCACCTTGCTGATGAACATGAAACTAAAGAGGCCGGTCTCGAGCGGCGGAATCTGCAGACCGCGGGGACCGTTCAGCACGAACGGGCCCAGGCGATCGATATTTTCCACCATCACCCGCAAACCTTCGGCGAAGGCGATTGTCGCCAGGGCAAAGTAGGCTCCGCGCATTTTCAAGGTCGGCAATCCGATGATGATACCGACGATCGTGGCCAGCACGCCACCGATCAGCATGCCGATCCAGGGACTGATGCCGTACTGCAGCCAGAGGACGGTCGAGGTGTAGGCGCCGATGCCGATGAAGGCGGCATGCCCTAAGGGCAGAACACCGGCGAAACCACCGACCAGGTTCCAGCTCGTGGTGAGATAGGCATACAACCAGAGCAGGATCAGGATGTGAAGATAGGTGGCACTGTGAACCACCAACGGCAGGCCGAAAGCGACGATCGCAACTCCTGCCAGGGCGATGGTGTTGAATTTTTCTCTCGTCATGCCGTTCGCCTTTTTCTTGGAATACCGGTTTACCAGTCGTATTTCATGCCGAACAACCCGGATGGTTTCACGAACAGGAACAACAGGAACAAACCGTAAACGATGGCCTCGGTCCAGGTGGCCGTCATGAACTGGGGCGCGACCGACTCGATCAATCCGATGATGATGCCGCCCAGGATCGCGCCGCCGATGCTGCCCAACCCGCCCAGGACCACGATGATGAACCCCTTGATGTCGAAAAGCACACCGACGGTGGGAAAAATGTTGTAAAACGGCACCAGTGTGACGGCGGCAATGCCCGCCGTGGCCGTTCCGATTCCGAAAGCCACATTGTAGACCTTGTACTGGTTGATACCCATCAGACTGGCCGCTTCTCTGTCCAGGCTGGTCGCCCGGATCGCCCGCCCCATGCGGGTCTTTTGAAAAAACAGGTAGATAAGTGAGGCCGTGAGGATGGCGGTAACGAAACCCCACAGCTTCGGTACGGAGATCAACATTTGACCGAGCTCCAGCATTTTGCCCTGCAGGGGATTGCCCTGTATGCTGCGGTACTGGGGACCGAAAATCAGCAGGGTCAGGTTGTCCAGAACGTACCACAGACCGGTGGTGACGATGATGACCGTGATCGGCTCCCGGACGTTCTTTTCAGCCTTGAAGATCGGTTTGATGAGGATGTCCTGCAGATAGTAACCGAACAGAAACATGACGGGAATGACGAATATCAGCGCCAGATAGGGATGCAGACCGCTCAGCACGACCGTCCAATAGGCCACGTACATTCCGACCATCAGCAGCGACCCGTGTGCAAAGTTGATGACTTTAAGCACCCCGAAAATGACGGTCAGGCCCAAAGCGGTCAACCCGTAAATGGACCCCATCAGAATGCCGTTGATGGCATCTTCCAGTATATACATCATGAGGGGCTCCTGCCCTGAAGAAAATTCGACCGAGAGGCGCAAAGACGTTTAAGGTCCACCTCCCGATCGCCTGTTAAACGCTCATGGCCCGACGGGCCGACACAGTGCATGAAAATGACGCGCCGGAGCCCGGATGAGCGGTTGAGAAAAGCGGCTGACTGCCTGAGTCGCTTACGGGGTCTGAGACCGGACCCAATACAGATACCACATGGGGCCACAATCGCGAGTATACACGTCCACCCCATTAATTTAAATACGGGACTGGTCCGGGCTTAGAGCCCGTTGGCGGCGAGTTTCAGCCGCAACTCGAAACCGGTTATCCGGGCGGAAGCGCCCACCTCATTTTCGTGTTAGTGTTGAAAAATAATTTGATCAATTCTGATTCTTTAAATCATGGTATCTTCTTTTCGAATCGTGCGCCCTAAGGCACGGGAAATACCGGTGTGTATTCTGCGCGCCGAGCCCCTTTGGGCCATACCGTGATTCGTTCCAGTCCGGTGCCCAGGTCGTTGATCTGAACAATCGACAGGGCCGCATATTTGTTCTGGCCGGTGGCATCGAACTCGATCGCATCGTAGGAGGCGATCATGGCCGGACCGCTGCGCAAGTTGGTTTTCGCCAAGGCTTCGCGGATCTTCACCGGATCGGTAGAACCGGCGCGTTCCAAGGCATCCTTGATCACGTACATGGCGATGTAGGCATCCACCGACTCACCGGCCAGGTTGTAACCGTAGCGGGCTTTGAATTTTTCGTTGATCTCTTTGACACCGGGCTTGTTGACGTCTGTCTCCCACTCGACAATGTCGAAGAGATAACGGGCGTTGCTGCCGGTAGCTTTCAGAAAGGACGGGTCGGCATGCCCGCCGCCGCTGGCAATGATCGCCTTGAGTTTGACCTTGTAGTCGGCCAGTGTGTTGGTGAGCAGGATAGCGTCGGCTGCGTTGGATACCAGCATCAGCGCGTCAGGCCGGGCCCGGCGGATCTTCTGCACCACCGGACTCAGATCAGTGGTTGTTGACGGATAGGGCTCATCGAGCACGATCTTGTAGCCGTTTTTCTCGGCCAACGCCCGCCACTGGCCGGCAAACCCTTTGCCCCAGTCCCCGTTCTCGTAAACGAATGCCAGCGTTTTGATCTCGGTCTTGAACTCCTCCTGCATATCTTTCAGGAAGGCAAACTGGTCTCGGGTCCACCAGCTGTCCTTGGCGGCAATCCGGAAGACGGTCTTGAAGCCCTGCTCGGTGATCTTGTCGGCCACCGAAACCGGCACCACAAACGGAATCCCGTATCGCTCGGACACGGCGGTGGTCGGATAGGTGACGGCGGAATTCCAACAGCCGGTCAAAATGTGAACCTTCTCGGTGTTGATCATGCGCTCGGCCTCCGACACCCCTTTTTCCGGTTTGGACTCGGAATCCGCATAGAGCATCTCTAGCTTGGCCCCTCCGAGGGATTTGATGCCCCCGGCGGCATTGATCTCCTCGACCGCCATTTCACGGGCATTTCGCCCCTGCTCCCCAACCGATGCCGAGGGACCGGAAAGAGGAATGATGTTGCCGATCCGGACCACCTCTTCCGCGGCCTGGGGGCCGGTGCCGGTGCCGAGCACCAGCACGGCAACTGCCACCGCCAAGCACAATCTTACGTTGAGTAACACGCTTTTACTTCTTTTCATGGGTACGCCTCCTCTTTAACTGTTTATCCCTTATGGCCCTTCGGGCCGCCACAATGCATGAAAATTATGGGTTCTTCCGTTTCAAAGTCCTGTCATGCTCCCGATGGAAGCCGGCTGAGGCTTCGGTTGAAGCAGGCGCAGCTGTTTGAGGCGCTTAGCCGGACCTTGCCCCATCGACTGCGAAAAACACACGCTGACCGCTTCCGAGGCTTTCAACAGGTAGCAACCTTTTTTTCAAAACCGGGCCGGCGATGGGGTTAAATCCGCTTGAGGCCGAGTTCTGCGCCGTATGAAACCGAAGCCTCAGCCGGCGGTGCACCCCACCACGGTGCATGAAAATGATGCGCCGGAGTCCGGATGAACGGTTGCAAAAAGCGGCTGACTGTCTGAGTCGCTTACGGGGTCTTAGACCGGATCCTATGCCGATGCCGCTTGGAAGGCACGACCTTCAAGCTGCATCCAAACTCATTATCTGATGACGGGACCGGTCTGGGCTTAGAGACGTTGGCGGCGAGTTTCAGCCGTTTTTCGAAACCGTTCATCCGGGCGGAGGTGCCTACCTTTTTCCGTATTACACTCTATTTTCGTCGTAAACCAACCAGAGATCGGTTATTTTCTACACCAAAACCTTCGGCCAGCAGCTTATTTCGACAGACCGGCCAGCGCCTCTTCCAGAATGGCGAGTCCTCGCTCAAGCTGTTCATCGGTAATCACAAGGGGCATCAGCAGCCGAACAACGTTGCCGTAACTGCCGCAGGAGAGCAGCAGCAGCCCTTTTTCACGGCAAGCGGCAACCAAAGCCTTGGCCTCATCGGCTGCCGGCAGTTTTGATTCTCGGTCTTTGACCAGTTCCATGGCCAGCATGGGCCCGATGCCACGAACCTCTCCTATGAGCTCGTAGCGGCCCTCGAGAGTGTCCAAACGGTTGCGGAGTTTGAGTCCCAGTTCCCGGGCCTTTTGCAGGAGATGTTCGGTTTCGAAGACGTCCAGAACTGCCAGGGCGGCGCTGCAACAGACCGGGTTGCCGCCGTAGGTCCCGCCGATACCGCCGGCATGAACGGAATCCATGATCTCCTTCCGGCCGACAACAGCACTCAGAGGCATACCGGCCGCCAAACTTTTGGCCACCGTGGTGATATCGGCTTCGACGCCCCAGTGTTCCATGGCAAACATGGTGCCGGTGCGGCCAATGCCCGTCTGAATTTCATCGGCGATAAACAGGATGCCGTTATCCTCACAGATCTTTTTCAATTTGGGGAAATATTCCGGCGGGGGAGTGATAAAGCCCCCCTCACCCTGAACCGGTTCGACAATGACGGCCGCGGTAACTTCGGGGGCTACATGGGAAATGAAAAAATCCTTAAGGTGGTCGGCACAGGCAACCGCACAGCCTGGATAGGTCAGGTTGAACGGGCAACGGTAGCAATAGGCAAAGGGCATGCGGTAGATTTCCGGCACAAACGGTCCGAAGCCGTACTTGTAGGGTTTGACTTTGCTCGTCAACGTCATGCCCAGGTAAGTGCGCCCGTGAAAAGCATTTTCAAATGTGATGATCGCCTGCCGCCCGGAATGGTACCGTGCGATCTTCACGGCGTTTTCAACGGCCTCGGCACCGCTGTTGGTCAGCATGAC
>JBATHN010000163.1:0-4800 GCA_049666885.1 Desulfobacterales bacterium | reverse complement strand
ATTATTATCTATCCGATCTGCCCAGGGTGCGCCGAAAATAATCACGAAAAGCACAAGCGCATAAAGCCGTGGGCCACACGACAGAGCCCGCGGCTTTTTCATTTCTGCCGTTATAGCGATGACGATCCAAAACCCTGACAAATCGCTCGCCGAATTTCGCCGGTCCATCGATGCGATCGACGCGAAAATTCTCGATTCGATCAATCAGCGGCGGGAGATTGCAAAGGAAATCGGAGCGGTCAAAATGCGCAAGGGTGCCCAGGTGATCGATCCGGAACGCGAAAGCACCCTGATCGAGCGGCTGATTGCGCGCAACAAGGGTCCGTTAACCAAAGAAAGCCTGTACCATATATTCAAAGAGATCATAACGATCTCGCGCCAAATCCAGACGCCGCATTTTAACGACTATCTCGGACCCGACGCGACTGCTGTTTACGCCGTCATCGGCGATCCGGTCTCACACAGCCTCAGCCCCGTCATGCACAATCGGGCTTTTGCCCACATAGGTTACAATGGTGTCTACATCGCCTTGCGGGTCAGGGACATTGCAGCGGCAGCCAACGGTTTCAGAGCCCTTGGTTTCAAAGGAATTAGTGTGACCATCCCTCACAAGGTGTCGGTGATGGATTGTCTGGATGAAGTGGAGGCCAGGGCGCGTGAAATTGGTGCGGTGAACACGATCGTCAATCGTGACGGGCTTCTGGTCGGTTATAATTCCGATTATCTGGGCGCAATAAAGGCCCTCGAGGCCGCAATCGACATCAGCGGCAAAACCGTGGTGATCATCGGGGCCGGCGGAGCGGCCCGGGCCATCGGCTTCGGCATTATCCAGTCCGGCGGCAAAGTCGTCATTTTAAACCGCAGCCCGGAGAAGGGCGAACGGTTGGCCGAAGCGTTGCAGGCCGATTTCCAATCGCTCTCGGAGGTCCGTGAAATAGAGGGTCAGGTCCTCGTCAATACCACTCCGATCGGAATGTTTCCCCATGCGGAAAAGATGCCGCTGGAAAAGAATCTTTTGAGGTCCGATCTGGTCGTCATGGACATCATCTACAATCCACTGACCACACGATTGTTGAGCGAGGCCGCTCGCCTCGGCTGCCGAACCATCAACGGTTTGTCCATGTTCGTTTACCAGGGGGCGGTTCAGTTTGAACTCTGGACTGGCGAGAAAGCTCCGCTGGATGTGATGAAAGCGGCGGTGGAGAGCGCCCTGCAGCGGGTTTGAGACAATGATCGAGATAAAACCCGGCAACGTCGAAGATACCACCGTTTGCGTGCCCGGCTCCAAGAGCTACACGCACCGGATGCTGATTGCGGCGGCCCTTTCAGACGGCGCCTGTGAGGTGCGGAATCCCCTGAATAGCGAAGATACGCTGATCACACGGCGCTGCCTGGCCGAGATGGGTGTCGCTATCGAGGAGGCGTCGGATCACCTCCGAATTCTCGGGGCGTCCGGTCGGCTGCGGTCGCCTGAAAAGCCCGTCGATCTTGGCAACTCGGGGACCTCCATGCGCCTGCTGGCCGCAGTGGCAGCTCTGGGGCAAGGCGTCTGCATCCTGACCGGATCGCCGCGGATGCAAAAGCGGCCGATCCAGGACCTGCTCGACGGATTGAATCAATTGGGCGTGGGCGCCCGATCGGTGAATGCCGACGGGTGTCCGCCGATCGAGATCACCGGCGGCGGCTTAAAGGGGGGGAGCGCAAATCTTGACTGCCGCATCAGCAGTCAGTTTTTGTCCGCTTTACTGTTGATAGCTCCCTTTGCCAAGGAAACGGTCATCATTTCAGTTACCGGCGGCCTGGTATCCAGGCCCTACGTTGACATGACCGTTGCCGTCATGGAACACTTCGGCATCGCTGTCGACCGGGACGGATACGAGCGGTTTTTCGTTAAAGGAGGGCAGGCCTATCAGGCCGGCAACCACACGGTGGAGCCGGACTGCTCCCAGGCCGGATATTTCTGGGCGGCCGCGGCCATTGCCGGTGCCGGCGTAAAGGTCACCGGGACCTCAAAGACCTTACTGCAGGGCGACGTTCGGTTCACAGAATGCCTTGCGGCAATGGGGTGCCGGGTGGTGGAAGATTGCGACGGCATCAAAGTGATCGGGGGCCCTTTGACGGGGGTGACTGTCGACATGGCCGACATGCCGGATATGGTGCCCACCCTGGCCGTTGTGGCGGCCTTTGCCCGCGGGACCACGGTCATTGAAAACGTGGCCCACCTGAGGGCCAAGGAAAGCGACCGTCTCGGCGCGGTAGTTGCCGAGCTGACGAAGATGGGCATCGAAGCCGATTGCACCGGCAGCGGCCTGCGCATTATAGGCGGAAACCCCCAGGGTGCGGCGATCGACACGTACAACGACCACCGCATCGCCATGAGTTTCGCCCTGGCCGGATTGAAAGTCCCGGGCATAAAAATCAAAGACGAGACCTGCGTAAAAAAATCCTTCCCCAATTTCTGGGAAGTATTCAAAAGTCTTTATCGTGACAAATGACAGCAACGCAGCGTTTCATGAACAATTTATTTCTCATCGGATACCGTTGCACCGGCAAGACCAGCACCGGAAAGACACTGGCCGCAAAACTCGGATGGACCTTCGTGGATTCTGACCGGGTGATTGCCGCTGAGATCGGCTGCAGCATCGCCGAGTTTATCGCCGCAAATGGATGGGCGGCGTTCAGGGAGAAAGAACGAAAGGTTATTGCGCGGTTGTCGGAAATCGAACGACAGGTCGTCGCGGTCGGCGGCGGAGCAGTGACAGTGAATGAAAACGTGCGGCGCATGAGGTCCAACGGAAAAGTGATCTGGCTGCAGGCCTCACCGGACACGATCCGCCGACGGATGCAGGCAGACGCCGGTACCGCTGCCAACCGACCCTCGCTGACAGGGCAGGGGAGCCTGAAAGAGATCCGGGAGGTTCTCACCGAAAGGGAACCCCTGTATGGGGGCGCCGCGCACTATCTAATCGACACCGATGATCTGAACACGGATGAGGTCGTCAAAAAGATCGTTGCGATCATTGGAGGCGATCTCACAACCAACCCAATCCCGCCGCGGCGGGACTAAAAGGACTCAACCGTCTAGAGGCATCATCCTATGTCAAGCACCTTCGGAACTCTCTACAGGGTCACAACTTTTGGTGAATCCCACGGCAGAGGCGTTGGCGCCATTGTCGACGGATATCCGCCGCGCGTTCCACTTGCGGAAGACGACATCCAACCTCAGCTCGACCGGCGGCGGCCGGGCCAGAGCCATCTGACAACCGATCGGGCAGAGACTGACCGGGTGACCATCCTCTCGGGAGTCGAAAACGGACTGACGATTGGGTCACCGATCGCCGTCCTGGTGGCTAACAAGGACCAGAAACCGTCGGATTACAAGGAAATGCAATTGGTCCCCCGCCCTTCGCATGCAGATTATACGTATCAGATGAAATACGGCATCCGGGCAGCCAGCGGGGGAGGGCGTTCGAGTGCCCGGGAAACCATTGCGCGGGTTGCAGCCGGTGCGATGGCCGAAAAATTTCTAGATGCATTCTGCGGGGTAGAGATCGTTGCATGGGTGAGTGCGGTCGGAAGCATCTCTGCGCCGGAGGTCGACATCGAAAAGATTACAAGAGCGGCGGTTGACCGGCAAGCGGTTCGATGCCCTCACCAAGACACGGCAATTCGAATGCAAAACGAAATCGAGGCTGCAAAAGAGGAAAAGGATTCGATCGGCGGGATCATCACCTGTGTCTGCCGAAACGTCGCGGTCGGATGGGGCGAGCCGGTCTTCGACAAAATGGAAGCCAAGCTGGCTCAGGCCATGCTCTCGATCCCGGCGACCAAGGGGTTCGAGATCGGCTCCGGTTTTGCCGGCACCCGCATGCGGGGTTCGGCCCACAACGACTCGTTCATAAAAAAAGGGGATCGATTGGGGACCCGCACCAACTTTTCCGGCGGCATCCAGGGAGGGATTTCCAACGGCGAACCGATTTTCTTCAGGGTTGCCTTTAAACCGCCGGCCACTATCGGCCGGACCCAGGAAACAGCGGATTTCGAAGGGCAGGCGGTGGCATTGGCCGCCAAGGGTCGCCACGATCCGTGTGTCGTGCCGCGGGCGGTCCCGATCGTCGAGACCATGGCGGCCCTGGTGCTGGCGGACTTCGCCTTGCGTCAAAAAGCACGGGGCTAATATGATCGGAATTATCGGATACGGTCGTTTCGGCCGACTGGCGGCTCGTCACCTTTCCGGAGACTATCCGGTCCTTGTCTGCGGACGGCGGGACCTATCGCAGGAGAATATGACGGAAGGCGTCCGCGTCGCCTCCTTTCATGAAGTCTGCAACCAGCGGATCGTCATACCCTGCATGCCGATTTCGTCTTTCAAGGAAGTGCTCGCCGCCGCAGCACCTTTGGTGAGACCGGATGCTCTGGTGGCGGATGTATGCTCCGTCAAAGAAAAGCCGGTCCGTTGGATGAAGGCCGCCTTGCCCGAAACGGTGTCCATCCTCGGAACCCATCCCATGTTCGGTCCGGACAGCGCTTCTGCCGGGCTCGAAGGGATGAAAATAGCCTTGTGCCGGGTTAGAATCGACGACGACTTGTACGGTAAGGTGGTCGTTTTTCTCAGAGGTTCGGGGCTGACGGTCATCGAAACGACCCCGGAAGAGCACGACCGCCAGATTGCCGTCAGCCTGGCCCTGACCCATTTCATCGGCCGGTCCCTGGCTGCTTTTGGCGCACGGGAACTGGCAATCGACACGGAAGGGTACAAGCGCCTGCTGCATATCCTGGACGTGGTGGAGCACGACACCC
>JBATHN010000162.1:0-1990 GCA_049666885.1 Desulfobacterales bacterium | reverse complement strand
AGATAGACCAGCAAGTTTTGAGCTTCATCATTCTTTGCTAATTCTGTTTTTGAGATCTCGGTATAATATGAGAGCCCGCCACCAGCTGCAAAACTGGTGTCAATATATCTGTCCCAAGGAAAAGGATACCAGCGACCCACCGCTAACCCTACGAGTTCCCACTGATGATTGTCGGCTCCAAAGTGCTTGTTAATCTGCCCTTCCAGCTCAACCCCAATCCATTTTTTCGATTTATAGATGTCTCTGGCAAGCGCTAACATGACAAGATAATTACTATCGATAGAGGCCTTCTGCTTCAAAACAATTTCATCCATATTGTTTTGAACCAGCGTGCCGATATCGGCAGTGAGGTGCCAATTATATTCAATTTTAGTGGATGAGTCTTCCGCCCTTGCAGTGAGCACCGGAAATAAAATCAACAGAAATACCGGAATAATAAGCAATTTTGAATTTTTATTGGATGGTCCAATAACACTTAGATAGGCGATCCAATTGCGATCATTTTTTTCATTTAGATTTTTCATTATTCACACCTGAGCACCCTGGTTTCAGTTGGAAATTTATGCAAACCGATCAGCAGGATGCGTGCCAGACATGAATTCTTATTTTTTTAATAAAAATTACAATTAGTTATATTATTAATGAATATTCAAGCCGTATTGAATTCAAGACTATTCTCCTTAAATATATGTAACTAAAGTCATTTTTATTGTTTCCTCACTTTTATACTTGGCAGGACTATTGAGAGGTGGGGGTACCAAAGGAACTTCCAATTTCGTGCTTGTTGCAATGGCATCTTTACCAAAATAAAATTGGTAATATTGCAGACAAATGTATTTCCTGACTTCTCAGTGCCGGGTCTCGTTGAAAAAAGCCGCTTCTTACCTTTAAGGTTCTTTAACTATTGCCCATCCACGAATAGTCAATATGTTGGCGCTTCTGCTGCTTGCGAAGGTTTAGAGCAATGAAGGTAACGCAGAGAGGCCGGCTTCTTTGCGTTCGCATATCAAGCGAATACACTATAACATGTTGAAAATATATAAAAAAATAATTTAAATGTATATTTCGTCCTGTTGCTGGTATTTTGGCTTACAGATTGCATGTAATGGCCCGAATAATAAATGTTTGCCCGTAAATTTGGATGCTTACTAAGGGGCCTTGCCCGGTTTGTCCCGCCGGCATCGCCCCTATTTGATAGTGTTACTCCCCCAAAAAAATTCTAGCTCAATAAAGATTCACTATGTTTGAAGGATCTTCAATGAATCTTACGGAGGCACGACCAGAGGTAGCTGATTCATCGGCCCTCTTCGGCGCGGAGGCCATCAGGGAGCAGGCGTGGGCATTGCAAAATCTGGCCCTTTCTCTCGACGACTCTTTCGACCGCGCAGTGCAGAAGATCCTGGCATATTCCGGCCACCTGGTGATCAGCGGCATGGGCAAGTCGGGTTTAGTCGGCCGCAAGATGGCGGCGACCTTTTCTTCCACAGGAACGCCGAGCTTCTTCGTCCACCCGGCTGAGGCAGTTCACGGCGACCTCGGAATGATTCGACCCCAAAACCTCGTTATGCTCATCAGCAACAGCGGTGAGACGCAAGAGGTTTTGAATCTGCTGCCTTCTCTCAAACATTTTGACAACCGCATCATTGCCATGGTCGGTCAGAAGGAGTCGACCTTGGGGCGTGAGGCCGATATCGTTTTGACGCTGCCGGTGGAGCGGGAAATCTGTCCATACAACCTGGCGCCCACAACTTCCACGCTCGTCGCCATGTCTTTGGGAGATGCCTTGGCCGTCACCCTCATGCGTCTGCGTGGTTTCCAGCCGGACGATTTCGCTCACTATCATCCCTGCGGAACCCTTGGCCGCCGCTTGCTCTGCCGGGTACAGGACGTGATGCATAAACGCACCGAGCCATCCTTCCCAATTGTCGCCCCCTCGGTATCTGTTCAGGAAACCATCTGGGTTATGACCCGCGGACGCATGGGGCTGACA
>JBATHN010000161.1:0-12031 GCA_049666885.1 Desulfobacterales bacterium | reverse complement strand
ATACAGAACAGATCAACATGCCGGTGTTGCCGTTAGGTCTGGCTTATGTCGCTGCGGCCGCAGATACTCAGGGGCATATGGTGAAAATGCTTAATCTGATGATGCAAGCAGATTCACAGAAGGCCCTCCATGAGGCTATTGTCGATTTTAATCCCGAAATAATCGGTATCTCGGTCAGAAATATCGACGATCAGAAAATGGAAAATCCGCGATTCCTGTTGGAACCTGTAAAAGAGGTGGTTGCCCAGTGCCGCAAATTATCTCATGCGACGATTATTTTGGGCGGGGCGGGTTTTAGTATTTTTCCTCAAGCCACCCTGGAATTTCTGGGAGCGGACATCGGTATACAAGGAGAAGGTGAAAGCTCCTTTTTGACCCTTTTAGAGAGACTTCGCGACAAGAAGGATCACTCAGAAATTCCGGGCCTTTGTCTACCCGGCCGGACGAGTCGCAGCGAGTCGGTCCATATAAAAAGCTTGCGTGATGTGAAGCTGCCTCTTTCCGTTGTGCATCTGTTGACCCCATCAGTTCTCAAGGGCAAAGAGGTTTGGATACCTTTTCAAACCAGGCGCGGTTGTCCCTTGGGTTGTAGCTATTGTTCCACTGCAACAATCGAGGGTCGAACGATTCGTAAACACGACCCTGAAAAGGTGATCGAGGCTATTTCAAAATATGTCGAGGTTGGGTTGGATCATTTCTTTTTCGTGGACAACACATTCAATCTTCCCAATTCATACGCCAAAACACTTTGTGAACAGCTGATTTCATCGAGATTGAAAATCAACTGGCGTTGCATTCTTTATCCATGGAAAGTCGATGACGAGTTGGTCGAGAAGATGGCCAAAGCTGGTTGCAAAGAGGTTAGTTTGGGATTTGAAAGCGGTTCAGAGAAAATCTTGGCTAAAATGAACAAAAAATTTACCCCGGCTGACGTTCGCCAAATTTCAGATAGGCTTAAAAAATTTGGTATTGGCAGGATGGGATTTTTATTGCTCGGAGGGCCTGGTGAAACTAAAGAAACTGTTAATCAGAGTTTAGGTTTTGCTGACTCACTTGACCTTGAGGCGATGAAAATCACTATCGGAATTAGAATTTATCCCCACACACCGCTGGCACAGGCAGCCGTGAAAGAGGGATTGATTGAGGCCGACGACACCCTTCTATTTCCCAAATTTTATATGACCAAGGGTTTGGAAAACTGGTTGCGAAAGACTGTCAAGGCCTGGATGGATACCCGGCCACATTGGGTAATGTGAGCAACCTGGCAGTGTGAAAGCTATATAGCCTGCAGAAGTTTTTTCCGCTTAGTAAACCCACAGGGGGAAAAGGGGACTGATCTTGAGCCGTGATTTTAACTTGATAATTCCCTATAGCTCGCGATAGATGGTCACCAGAGATTCCCTCTCCCTGGGGAGAGGATTAGGGTGAGGGATAAAATCAATCAACTATAATACCCTGCAGCTTGGTGCAGGGAGATTCATTATAAAACAATAGAAAAGGTGAGCAAATGGCAAAAACATTTGACGGCACAAAGACGGCAAAATTGGGCACTGAAAAGAGACCCGCAATTGTAAGAGTACAGACCGAAGAGAGAATGAAAGAAGTCGCAGACATCTTCGAAAAAAACGGCTGGAAATTTACTATAGGACTTGAACCGGACAAACCGGAGGATATCGCCGATTTGGAAATATTATTGAACCCAACGGAAACCAGGCGAGTCGAGAAAAAAATCGGACGCAACGAACCCTGTCCGTGCGGCAGCGGGAAAAAATATAAAAAATGCTGCGGCAAATAGGATTGCGGCTGCAGCACATCGGAATTGAGGATCGTAAATCATGATGTTTCGTCCGGCGGTCCACCTGCTGTCACATTTTATCGTACCGGGAGCTGCCTCAAAATGGGTGTTTGCAGACCGTTGGAAAAGCGCATGGCTCATCATGGTCGCTACGATGATCGTAGACCTGGATCATCTCTTGGCCGACCCTGTTTATGATCCAAACCGCTGCGGCATCGGATTTCACCCTCTGCACACATATCCGGCAATCGTTATTTATCTTCTGTTATTGATGATTCCTAAGATCCGCCTGGTCGGGCTTGGATTGGTGATTCACATGGTGTTGGATGGGGTCGACTGTATGTGGATGCTGTTGGAGTAGAAGGCCTTTCCCCGGTTTTTTGCAGGTTTGGGAACTGATCGGTTTTGGCTTACAGCGGTTTTTGCAGAAGTGATTTTACACGCCCGTCTTGCATGTTTAAAGAGTGTTGAGAAGCGTTCGGCTATATACAGCCCCGCAAGGTGATTTGCCGCAGGCCATTCAGAAACATCCGTGTCAGAGCGATGGATATGGTGTGACGGTAGACCTTGCCACGCGAATCGACACCGCGGATCTGCCCATCGGAGAGAAACCAGCTCAGCAGGTGAATACCGACAGCCCGGCGATCATCCAGGCTTAACGTTACGCCACCCTTAAAATTTTGAGGCTCGGGAAGTCCGGCGCCCTTATCCAAGAGAGACTTCATGAAATTGAGCGTCCGTCCCAGCCGCAGCAGTGTCGCAGATTGCCGCCGGTCGGTGGTGTGAGAGATCGGCAGCGCGCTGGAGCGCATCAGCGCATAGGCGGTCGGCAAGAGACCCAGTTCATCGCACAACCCATAATCGGGGCTTCCCGGCGCCGGATAGAAAATTGAGACGCCGGCCAGCACGCGACGTTCCGCCAGGAAGAGAAGATCCGCAACGGAGTCCGCTGCCGACTGCTGCGGCGCTCCGGCAATCACGTAGCCGACGCATTGAAGGTTGTATTTTTGCGCCGATGCCAGGGCGGCATCGAAGGCCGCGCGGACATCCGGTCTTTGAAATTTTTTCAATTGTTCCGGGCTGCTCGAGCCCAGCGACAAGTTGAGAGACCTGAATCCGGCTGCAGCCATGGCGGCGATGACATCGTCATCGAGGGAGGGTGGAAAGAGTCCGTTCATGGCCCGCAACTCGAGTCCGGCATCGCCGAGGCGCGATGAGATGCCACGCAACAGTCCCGCAAACCAACGACGGTTGAGGGTAAGATTCTCGTCTTCGAAATCAATAAAGCCGGCGCCGTCTCTTTCCACGGCGCGTTCTATCTCGGATAGGATGGAGGAGGGAGGACGCCGGCAATAGGTGCGTTCATCCGAACGGCGCATGGAGCAATAAGAACAACGCATGGGACAGCCACGGCTGGCCACGACGACCGCACTGCTTTTTTTACCCCTGCGGTAGTGGCGGTGCCGGATCAGGTGGGTGGCCGGCAGGGGAAAATCATTCAAGTCGTCGAGGCGGGCCGGATCACTGATATGAAGCGTACCACCCGCAGCCCGCAAAACAATGCCGGGAACGTTCAGCGGGCTGCGCCCGTCTCTCAACGCCCGGGCCAGCAGCGGCATGGCATGTTCGCCGCCACCGCGAATGACATAGTCCACCTCCGGGCATCGCATGACGCTTTCCGGAAGTTCCGTCGGATGGTGACCTCCCATTACGATTGCGCAGGGAGGTAGAGCGGCCTTGATCCGTTGCGCGGTTTCAAGGGCCTCACCACTGTATGCGGTAAACAGGGATGATATTCCCACCAGGAAGGCGCCCGACTGTGCGGCTTTTCGTGCCAGATGTTCGAAGCTGTAGCCGTAGTGCCGGTATCGGTGAAATAGCGCAAAGGGGGATCGATCCTCGCGTCCATAAAATTCCCTGAGATAATTCATGTTACCAGGCCATGTGATGTCACGCGACCGAGATGTGGCCAGGGCGTCCAGGATTTCAACCTAGAACCCTGCCTTTTCGAGAACGGCCGCAATGCATGCCAGACCATAAGGCAAGGTGCGTTTTGCGGTCAGGTAAAAATCCCTGATTGGTGGTTGAACAAGCAGAATATCGGGCATTTCGACTGGTGCTGTAATAATTTGGTTCTTCGTAGGTCCCTTTGCGCGGGTTCCCTGAGGGGTACTGTCCGACAGACCGTTAGCGACATGGGATGCCGGAGCCAACTAGTTTCCGTCCATAAATGGCCATTTTCCGCAATTCCCCGCCTGCTTCGGGACAGGTCGGCCTCAATCACGCTAAAGACGTGACAGGTCTACGGAATCGCTTGTACGGCATACAGAAGTATGCCTCCGCGCAATTCCTTGATTTCCTTGAACTTGCGAAAAATTGCACATTTCTGGATCGGAAACTGATCAGTGCCCTTTATGAAACCGCGGATGGGCACCAACTAGTATAAGCTCGTTTTCAAGCTTCGTTGCCCATTTTGGAGTGAAGATTGGCCCGACTATAGTAAGCGGCACCATACTCCGGATCGAGATCGATAGCCCGGTCGAAGTCTTTCAGGGCGGCCTGATTGTCGCCTGATTTTTCGTGTGCCAATCCTCTTAAATGATAAGCCTTGGCATATTCGGAATGGTTGTCAATTTGGTTGATCGGCGTAGGTCGTGTGAATCGGTCGCAGGGGATTTTTGAAAACGGTCCGATAAACCGCGGTTCGGTCACGTCAGCTTTCCGCTCGATCTGAACGAATCGATGCTCGCTTTTTCGATGAGTACGGCCCCTTTTCTTTTGACGGCACGAATTTCACCGAATTCCAGCAACTGGTAAACGATTTTGCGACCGACGCCAAGATATTTAGCTGTTTCGCTGACCGTCAGCAGAGGCAGTGAAACGAAATCTGTATCGGGGGATGCCATATATAAATCTACTTTGACGCGTTTATTTTCAAGGACCCACATCACGTCTTACCGTTTCAAACGGGAAGGTCCATCGAAACGTGGAACGGTGGTTGACATAATTGACATCACGACCAGCCAGACCGAAGGCCGCAATCGGAGTGAAGATACCATAATCGGTTTTATCAGAAATCGAACGGCAACCGTCCACGAGAAAAACGTGCGCAGCCGCTTCCCGGTGTTGTCAGACCAAACGGTTCAAAATTCCGGCCTACGCCCTCTTATTCGAGCATTTGCTCACCCGCCTCTGCTTCAGCAGGAGCTATTTCAGGATGCCGCATGATGATCCGGGCGCAGGTGTTCCAGCGCAGCAGGGCGTCTTGATTGCCGGGCGAACAGGAATTGAGGGCTGTTTCGTATAGTGTCATTGCCTTGTCGAACCATTCGTAGGCCAGGCGCCCGGAGCCCGGACCACCGCGTTCGAGATGGACCTTGGCCCGCCGCTCAAAAATAATGCCGCCATAGTAAGCTTTGCAAAATTGATCGCTCAGGTTTTCCAGAACTTCCTGTGCCTGGCTGAAGGCTGTGTTGAGATGTTGTTTGAATGTGTCGGTCAGTGCCAACAGCAGGATGATCGATGCCTGTTGATTATCGGGTTCGACCGCCATCACATCCCGGCAAATGCTTTCGGCCTCTAAGGGTTCGTTCAAGAGACGGTAACGTTCGGCTTTTTCCAATGCCCCCGGTATCGCTGCCTTTGCGAGGGTTTTCAATGTGTACATGAATCGTTCCTTTTAATTTGCGGTATGGGTCACTTTCGGTATTCGACGTATTGTATGACCGATTGCGTTGATTGGCGAAAAAAAATACTGAATTTTCGTAAAAAAAGTAACCGTGGCCGAACGTCAGGCAAGTTATTCGTTTTTCTCCCGTTGTTTGATGGCACGCTTGATCTGACCGATGCACTTGGTTACCGGAATTCCCTTAGGGCACACATCTGTGCACCACCACATGGTCTTGCACCCCCAAGCGCCGTCATCATTGTCGAGCTGTGCCAGGCGGCCGCCGGTGGCGGTGTCTCGAGAATCATTGATATATCGGAATGCTCGCAGAAGTGCTGCCGGTCCGAGGTAGTTGGGGTTGGCCCTGGAGATCGGACATGACGAGGTGCAAGAGGCACAAAGGATGCAGCGCAGGGCCGGTTCGATAACCTTTTGTTCTTCCGCGCTCTGAATCCGTTCTTTTTCGGGTACTCCCTCGTCGTTGATTAGATACGGCCGAACATAGCGGTGTTTTTCAAAAAATGGATCCATGTCCACGACCAGGTCCTTGATGACATTGAACAACGGCAGCGGTTCGATGACAAAGTTGTTGGCCGTTTTGTAATCCCGCACCAGCTTCTGACAGGCCAGGCCGACGTGACCGTTAATGACCATGGCGTCCGAGCCGCAGATGCCGTGCGAACATGAAGCCCGGTAAACCAGAGTTGGATCAAGCTCCCAGCGAATCCGGTTCAGGCAGTCGAGGATCTTGTCGGTCGATTCGACGTCAATCGCGTACTCCTGGTAGCGTGGCTGTTTGTCGACCGCGGGATCGAAGCGAAAGATGACAAAGGTGGCCTTCATCTTAATACTTCCTCTCTTTAGGTTCAAATCGGGTGATATTGACTGGTTTGGTGAACAGTTGCGGTTCTGCCTGCTCTTCATAGCGAACCATGGTGTGAGCCAAGAATCGCAGATCGTCCCGTTCGGGGAAGTCTTCGCGGGAGTGGGCGCCGCGGCTTTCTTCCCGATGAAGGGCGCCGAGGGTCATTACCTCAGCCAGGTCCAGCATGTGTCGCAGCTCCATGACATCCAGCAACTCGCGGTTAAAGCAGCTGCCCTTGTCGTGGACGCCGATATCGTGGAAACGTTCCTTCAGCGAGCGGATGGTTTGCAGCGCCTCTTCCAGGGTTTCCTTGTGCCGAAAGACCGAAACGTTGTTCATCATCACGGTCTGCATTTCCTGCAGAATCGGGCCTAGTTTTTCGGTGCCGTCTTTTTCCATTAGATATCTGATTTTAGCGGCTTCCAGATCTTCCAGGTCGTCAGGAATGGTACACAGGCCGGTCGCATGGATGAATTTTCGTATCTCGATGCCCGATCGTCGTCCGAACACCAGGGTGTCCAGCAGCGAGTTGCATCCCAGACGGTTGGCCCCGTGAACCGAGACACAGGCACATTCACCGGCGGCATACAAGCCCGGAAAGGGGGTGTTCTTGTCATCCATAACGACATGTCCATCGGCGTCGGCGGCAATGCCGCCCATCATATAATGGCAGGTGGGTTGGACCGGGATCGGTTCCTTGCGGGCGTCCACGCCGCCGTATGTTTTGGCGAATTCGATGATTTCGACCAACTTTTGCCCGATGACCTCGGCTCCCAGGTGGGTCAGGTCGAGGTGGACGTAATCCTTGCCGCCGATCCCACGGCCGGCGCGCACCTCTTCCATGATGCAGCGCGACACCATGTCGCGTGGCGCCAGGTCCTTGATCGTGGGCGCGTAGCGTTCCATGAATCGCTCGCCCTCGCTGTTGCGCAGGATGCCGCCTTCGCCCCGCGCGGCCTCGCTGATGAGGATGCCCAGCTTGTAGATACCCGTGGGATGGAACTGGATGAATTCCATGTCTTCCAACGGCGCACCGGCACGATAGGCGATCGCCATTCCATCTCCGGTTGATGCCATGGCATTGGAAGTGGTTTTGAAAACCTTGCCGGCACCACCGGTGGCCAGCAGCACGGCCTTGCTGTTGAATACGTGGATTTTGCCGGTGGCCAGCTCATAAGCCGTCAGGCCGCAGCAGCGCCCGTCCTTGACGATCAGGGAAAGCATTTGAAATTCATCGAAAAATTCAACGTTGCGTTGCAGACACTTTTCCCAGAGGGTGTCCAGAATCACCCGGCCCGTGCGGTCGGCGGCATAACAGGCCCTTTTAACGGCGGCTTTGCCGAAGTTGCTGGTGTGGCCGCCGAAAGCCCGCTGGGCGATTCTGCCTTCCGGCGTGCGGTTGAAAGGCACGCCCATGTGCTCCAACTCATATACAATTTTTGGGGCATCCTGGGTCATGATGGCAATCGCATCCTGGTCGCCAAGGTAGTCACTGCCCTTGACGGTGTCGAACATGTGCCATTCCCAGTTGTCTTCTTCTTCGTTTCCCAGAGCAGCGCCGATACCGCCCTGGGCGGCACCGGAATGGGAGCGCGTCGCAAAGACCTTGCTCAGGACGGCTACCTTTGTGCCTTCACCCAGTTCGATGGCTGCCCGCAGGCCGGATAAGCCGGCTCCCACGATGACGACGTCATACTGGTGTTCCATAATCGACTCCCTGCTGAAAGTCCGTTTATTGGTTGAGTTGACGAAAGTATAAGGCGAGAATGATGCTGATGCACGTATTCAGCCCGAATGCTTGATCCGATCTTTTCCGCAGCTTAGAAAAAGCCCTTAAGCTTGTAAAGGGTTTTTTAGGCTGTGCCGGAGGTTTTTTTGCAACCGTTCGGATTTGGTGGAGCGACCGTAACCGTTTTGTCAGCTCTGTTTTCGGTTGACGCTGATTCGAGCGCCGTTTGCGATTCCTTTTAAAACCGTGGCGTCGCCTTTGACCCGGCCGAACACATTGACCGGGCTGTAAGCCCGGGGTTTTTCGTCCCGGCTCACAGGCGTGGGACCGAAAAAAATACAGAATGCTTTTCCCATGGGCCAGTAGGCGAGTTCCCCGATTTCAACTTCCGCCCGTGCATCAGGCTCCTGTTGCATGGCAACCGGTATAGTGAAATAGATCTCGTTACCCCAGGTATTGACAGTGCTTTCGAAGGGCAGCGCCTCGAGAATCCTGACGGCCGTCGCGCTCGTGTCCAGTTCAGCGTCTACACAGATATCACCAACTGAGATGATAATAACGTCATCGTCCATTGTCACTCCTCATAAGGTTTCGATGAAGCGCCTCAACGTCCAAAATTACAAACTTGTTCTTTCGTGAGCCCTAAAATCCCACGGCCTGACCGTCCTTGCGGTGGTCGGAGGCCCCGCAGTATCCATTCGGCAGGCAGGCGATGAGTTGGGCGCCGCCGAAGAGTCGGGTCGGCGGATCCGGCATCAATCGGTGACCGCGCTTGGCGAGCTCCGCGGCGACGCCATCCGTCAGACCCGGTTCCAGGGCGAGACGAAAGTCCTCTGCCACATACCACCGAGGCGCGTCGGAAGCCGCCTGGGGATTGAGGCCGTAATCGAAAATCCGCACGATCATCTGCAGGTGTCCCTGGGGCTGCATCAAGGCGCCCATCACACCGAAACTGAGAAGCGGTCGACCGTCGCGGGTCACAAAACCGGGCGTAATCGTGTGAAAAGGACGTTTGCCGCCACTGACGCAGTTGGGATGCCCCGGCTCGAGAGTGAAGCCCCTGCCGCGGTTTTGCAGACTGATCCCTGTATCCGCAACGACGATGCCCGATCCAAAACCCATGTAGTTGGACTGGATGTAGGACACCATCATGCCGTTCCGGTCCGCCGAGCTCAAATAAACCGTACCGCCTTCCGATCTCATTTCGGCATGCGGCATTCCGGCCTGATCCATCCGAATCTTGGCAGCGCAGTCGGCGAGAAAAGCTTCAGCCAGCAGGTGTTGCGGGTCGACCTCCATGGCGGCTGGATCGGCGATGTGGCGCCAGGATTCCGCAAAGGCCAACTTCATCGCTTCCACCTGCAGATGGATGCTGTCCGCGCTATCCACAGGATAACGGCGGATATCCAGGTGGCGCAGAATCCCGATGGCCATGAGGGCCGTCAAGCCTTGACCGTTGGGTGGAATTTCACACAATTGAATACCGTGGTATTCCTGCGTGAGCGGCGGGACCCACTCGGATGTATGGTCCGCCAGGTCTCGGCGCGTCAAGGCACCCCCTTCGGCGGATGCCTGCGCGGCGATGCGTTCGGCGAGTTCGCCCCGGTAAAATGTTTCGCCGTCGGTTGCCGCAATTTTCCGCAGAGTTTCGGCCTGTTGCGGGCAAGTAAAGGGTTCGCCCACGGTGGGCGGTCGGCCGCCGGGGAGAAATGTCTTGGCGAATTCCACGTAACCCTGGAAGCGCTCCGGTGCTTCGGCCCAGATGGACGCTACCGCGGGTGTCAAGAGGAACCCCTGTTCGGCGTAGCCGATGGCCGGTTCGAAAAGCCGTTCGAACGGCAGTTTACCGAATCGTCGCGACAGTTGTGACCAGGCGTCCACTGCACCGGGAACGGTGACCGCGTCCCAACCCAGTTCGGGCATGCTGTTGCAGACGGCAAAGCGGTGCGGCGACCAGCCTGAGGGGGAGCGGCCCGAGCCGTTGAGCCCGTGGAGTTTTCGCCCGTCCCAGATCAAGGCGAAGGCATCGCTGCCGATGCCGTTGCCGGTCGGCTCGACGACGGTCAGTGCGATGGCCGCGGCCAGAGCGGCGTCGACGGCATTTCCGCCGCGGAGCAGCATGTTCAGACCCGCCTGGGCTGCCAGTGGCTGTGAAGTCGCCACGATATTGCGGGCCAAAACTGGCTTGCGCCTGGAATCGTACGGGAAATTCGAAAGGCTTTCTGGCCGGAAAAATGTCATGCCGGCATCTTTTTTTTCAGTCGTGGCGGAAAAATTTTAGTGATCCGGTTGTTTTCAGTGTCAAAACGGTTGATGTATAACCTTCGTAACGGTGTTCCGTAAACATTGATGACGACAATGGTCTGATCGGTGGGGTTGCCGACCCGGTGAATGCCTTCGTCAAGCGGCAGGGTGGTATCGGTCCGGCCCGGTGTACAGGTGATCCGTTCCGTTTCCTCGAGGAGGGCATAGCCGTTTTTTTGGCCGTCGTCTTCCCTGCGGTACTTGACGATCTCCATTTCTCCGGTGGCACTGCCTAAAACACCCCATGAACTGTGGTCGTGGACAAACGTGACCTCTCCCGGCCTGTAGAGATACATCCGAACTGAAAAACGGCGCTTGGCATCCATGTGCAGGCGCCATTCGTTGTCGAAGAGCATATGCCGGCGGCGCTCGGGTCCGCCGGCTTTCTGTTTGATGTCGTTCAGGACGGCGGTTATCAACAGCTGATTCTCGAGGAGGGCCGGCAGCCTCTGTCGGACATACGCTATTTTTGACTCGTTGTCGGTGAGTTGCCCGAGCGGATCGGACCACTCGGTACAGTACTCACGAAGGTCTTTGGGGCTACATAGAGGCAGTGGCATCTGATGGATCCTCGATGGCAAAAGTGGCATGCTCCTACCCATTTTCATAACCCTAAACAAATGGTTCCCGGCCGTCAAGTCTGCTGACGTTTCAGTATGCAAGTTCAAGGAATTCAGCGGCATTGCGCAGAGGCGTACTCGTGTACGCCGCACAAGCGATTCCAGACCTGTCACGCCATCGGCGTGATTGACGCCGATCTGTCCCGAAGCAGACGGGGAATTGCGGAAAAGGGCCATTTAAGGACGGAAACTCACTAATCTTGCGGTTCTGCACCGTCCAACGCCGAACGAACCGCGTCGGCCAGTTCATTCATGCTCAGCGGTTTCATGACCATGCGGCAGATGCCCAGCGCGGCTGCGCGTTCGACTTCGAGCTCGTCGCTATAGCCGGTGCAGAGGATGATCGGTATATCGGGACGTATCGTTTTGATTCGTTCCGCCAGTTCGAAGCCGGTCATGCGAGGCATTGTCCTGTCGGAGATGACCAGGTCGAAATCTTGTGGATGGGATTGGAAGGTATTCAAGGCGTCGAAGCCGTCGGTCCGGGCGGTGACACGATAACCGAGGTGTTCCAGCATCTGTTTTCCCATTGCAGCCAGCACATCCTCGTCGTCTGCCAACAGAATCCGCTCGTTTCCGGTAGGCAGCACTATTGGTTCAATAACCGTTGGTTCGTCTTCGCTGGCGGCGCAGGGCAGGAAGACATGAAAAATTGCACCGCTGCCCGGGCGACTGTCAACCTGGACGGACCCTTTCAAGGCTTGAATGATTCCATGCACCACTGATAGCCCCAGGCCTGTCCCATCCCCCTTTTCTTTGGTTGTAAAATAGGGGTCGAAAATGCGCATCAGAAGATCCGGTTCGATGCCGGAGCCCGTGTCGCTAACCGTCAAGCGAAGGTGCGGTCCCGGTTTCAGTCCCGGATGCTGTTTGATTTCAGCGGCGTCGATTTCGGTTTTCGTCAGACTCACGTCAAGAACACCACCGGAGTCTTTCATGGCCTGGGCGGCATTGGTGCACAGATTCATCAAGATCTGTTGAATCATCGTGGGGGTGCACAGCACGCGGGCGTTTTCGGCTGAGATGCGGGTGCGGATATCGATGGTCGAGG
>JBATHN010000160.1:0-2631 GCA_049666885.1 Desulfobacterales bacterium | reverse complement strand
GCTCCTTCGGTGCGTGCTGCTACATCATGAAATGCCGGGTTAAAACGATAAACAAATAAAGATGGAGGTGTGATCGTGCGCAGACTCACCATCGTTATCCTGTCTTTGGTATTGGGCTGTTCCCTGGCTTTTGCCGCACCGAAAGAATTGAAAGTCGGCTTCGTCTATGTCTCACCGATCGGCGATGCCGGCTGGTCCTATGCCCATGATCAGGGCCGCCAAGCGGTCGCCGCCTTGCCGGGCGTAACGACATCCTATGTCGAATCTGTCGCCGAAGGGCCGGATTCGGAGCGCGTCATCCTCAACATGGCCAGAAAGGGCTTCAATGTCATTTTCGCCACCTCTTTCGGCTACATGGATTCTATGCTCAAGGTTGCCAAGCAGTTTCCGGACGTTGTCTTTGAGCACTGTTCCGGTTTCAAGCTGGCCAAGAACATGGGCAATTATTTCGGGCGGATGTATCAGGCGCGCTACCTGTCCGGTATGGTGGCCGGTTATATGACCAAATCCAACATCCTGGGGTATGTGGCGGCCTTTCCGATTCCGGAAGTGATTCGCGGCATCAACGCCTTTGCGCTGGGTGCGCAGGCCGTGAACCCGAAAGTCGAGGTGAGAGTGGTCTGGACCAAGACCTGGTACGACCCGGCCACCGAAAAGGAAGCCGCCAAGAGCCTGCTCGATGTGGGTGCCGACGTCATAGCCCAACACCAGGATTCTCCGGGACCCCAGGAAGCCGCCCAGGAGAAGGGTGTCTATTCCATCGGATACAATTCCGACATGTCGAAGTTTGCCCCCAAGGCCCAGTTGACCGCTCCGATCTGGAATTGGGGTCCGTTCTACGTTCAGACGGTCGAGCAGGTCCGCAACGGTACCTGGAAGAGCGAGTCGATCTGGTGGGGGATGAAAGAGGGGATTGTGGATCTGGCGCCTTTCGGGCCCATGGTTCCGGAGGACGTGCAGCAGAAGGTACTGACCGAAAAGGCGGCCATTATAGGCGGCACGGCCGAACTCTTTGCCGGACCGGTTACCGATCAAGCCGGCAAAATCCAGATTCCAGCGGGCCGCATCGCGACGGACGAAGAACTGCTGAGCATGAAATATTTTGTCAAGGGTGTAATCGGAACCCTGGAGTAAAAATGATCGGGTTGCGCGTGCATAAAAGAAGGGAGCCTCTCGGCTGGGGTTCCCTTCTTGTTTTTATAGCGGCGATTGTCCTCTCGCTCGCCATTTGCAGTCTGCTGCTGGCGGTTCAGGGCAAACCGGCGTTGAGTGCGTTGAGCCTGCTTATCAAAAGCGCCTTTTTTTCGGCCTGGGCCGTCGAGGACTGTCTGGTCAAGTCAGTGCCGATTTTTCTGTGTTCGTTGGGTGTGGCGATTGCCTTTCGCCTTCAGGTTTGGAATATCGGTGCCGAAGGTCAGTTTGCCCTGGGTGCGGTGGGTGCCACGTGGATGGCGCTGACATTTCCGGAACTGCCCTGGTATGCTCTTTTACCGGCCATGCTGGCCATGGCTTCCATTGCCGGCGGCCTCTGGGGCCTGGTGCCGGCGCTTCTCAAGATCCGCTTGCGGGTCAACGAGATCATCGTCACGCTGATGCTCAACTACATCGCGATCCTCTTTCTGGACTACCTCGTGTATGGTCGGTGGAAGGATCCGGCCAGCTTCGGATTTCCCATGACCCCCGAGTTTTCGGCCGGTGGGGTGGTCGGCACGATTGGCGGTTCCCGCATCAATTGGGGGATTGCCGTCTGCATCGCGGCCGGACTGGCCATGTGGATCTTCCTGCGTTTTACCCGGCTGGGGTTCGAGCTCAAGGCCGGCGGTGAAAATCCCCGTGCCGCCCGTTATGCGCGGCTCTCCTACGATCGTTTAGTGATCCTGGTGATGGTGTTGAGCGGAATGCTGGCCGGTTGGGCCGGTTTCCTCGAAGCCTCGGCCAATTTGAACCGTCTGCAGTCGAGCATCATGGCCGGCTACGGCTACACGGCCATTGTCGTGGCCTGGCTGGCCCGGCTCAATCCCCTGATGATCGCAGTGGCCGCTTTTTTGTTGGCCGGTCTGCGGGTCGGCCTCGAAGCCTTGCAGCTCGATCTGCAGGTACCGGCCGCGTTCGGGGAAATCATGGAAGGCCTTATTCTTTTGACCGTTCTGGCCGGCGGTTTTTTCACGCGTTACCGGCTTGCGCTGCGGAGAAACACATGAACCCGGACATGCTGGTGCCGCTGCTGGCCGCAGCCGTTCAATCCGGAACACCGATTCTGTTCGCCACCCTGGGCGAAATCCTTACCGAGCGGTCCGGGATCCTGAATCTCGGGGTGGAGGGGATCATGCTGGTGGGCGCCCTGGCCGCCTTTTTGACCGCAAAACTCACGGGTAGCCCTGTTTTGGGCTTTCTGGCTGGGGGACTCTTCGGAGCTGCGCTGGCCGGAGTGCACGGCCTGGTGTGCCTGACGTTTCTCGGCAACCAGGTGGTCTCCGGTCTGGCCCTGACGATCCTGGGTACCGGATTGGCCAATTATCTGGGAACCCCCTTCGTCGGCCAGGAGGCGCCGGGTTTCAAATCCTTCGCGCTGCCCCTTCTTTCAAAGGTTCCGTTGCTGGGACCCATTCTGTTCAACCAGGACCCGCTGGT
>JBATHN010000159.1:0-4991 GCA_049666885.1 Desulfobacterales bacterium | reverse complement strand
TTTTCGTCAAGGACGAGGCCGCCAATCCGTCGGGTTCGTTCAAGGACCGCCGGGCGTCTCTCTCGGCCTTCGAGGCGAAAAAGAAAGGTTACAAGGGGATCGCGGCGGCATCCAGCGGCAACTATGGCGCCGCCGTGGCGTCCCAGGCCGCCAAGGCGGGGTTGGGGTGCATCATCGTGCAGGAAGCCTTTGACAGCCAAGGGATCGCCCAGCCGGAGATCGCCGAAAAGACACGGGCCTGCGAGGCGTATGGCGCCGAAGTTGTCCGGTTGTCTGTGGGACCTGAACTCTTTTACTATTTCCTCATCGTTTTAAAGGAAACCGGGTATTTCAACGCCTCCCTGTATACGCCCTATTCCATCCTGGGCATCGAAACACTGGGATACGAGCTGGCCATGCAGGTGAAAGAGCGCGAGGGGCGGTTTCCGGATGTGGTGATGGCCACCCATGCGGGTGGCGGCAATGTGACCGGCACGACCCGGGGGCTGATCAAGGCCGGGGCGGCGGATACCCTGATGGTGGCCGCCAGTGTGGATTTGGCCGGCCTTCACATGGCCTCGGACCGGGATTTCAACCGCAAGTCCTTTACCACGGGGCATACCGGCTTTTCCGTCCCGTTCTCCACCTGGCCGGACCGGACGGATGTCCCGAGAAACGCGGCCCGGTCCCTCCGTTATATGGACCGGTTCGTCACGGTGACCCAGGGTGAGGTGTTCTACATGACAGAAGCCCTGGCGGCCATCGAGGGCATGGAAAGAGGTCCGGCCGGAAACACGTCTCTTGCCGCAGCCTTTGCCATCGCACGGGAAATGGACCGGGAACACATCATCGTCGTCCAGGAGACCGAATACACCGGCGCGGGAAAACACCCGCTGGGCCAGTTGAACCTGGCCAAGCAGATGGGGATCGACGTCCGCCGGGGGGATCCCAGGGAAAACCAGCCGGGAAAAGCCATCGTCATCCCGGAACATCCGTCCCAGATCAAAGCGGTCGAAATGGATCTGGATCGAATTCGGCGCTCCTATTTGCGAAATGCCCTGGATTCGCTTCCGGAAGGAGAGAATGTCACCGAGACGGATATTGCGTTTCTGGTCGCCGAATCAAAATCAGACGAAACCTATGTCAGGGAGGCCATCGAGTCCCATGAAAGAAAGAAAAGATGATTTCAGCTCCCGGCGGGAGCACTTGAAGAACATGTCGGACGAGCAATTGAAAGATCATTTCTGGTCCCTGGTGGACCGGATGGTCCAACCGCTGGTGGAGGAGGCCCGTACGCACACCTCGCCTTCTATTGAGCGGTCGATCCTGCTGCGCATGGGATTTTCGAGCCTGGAAACCAAACCGCTGGTAAACCGAATGCAGGAAAAAGGATTGCTGGGTCGCGGCGCGGGTAACCTGGTTCTTGAGCTGGCCCAAAAGAAGGGCATATCGGTGAGGCAAGCGGGCCTCGGCTTGATAGAAGGCAACTACTGGGAGGAATTGACAGCATGAAACGGTTGGAGCCCAATGAAAAAATCGACGTTCCGGAGATTCTCAAGGACCTGGATCAGTACCGGCCGAAACGCAAGGGCTGGACCTGGCGCAAACCCGTGCAGAATCAAAAGACGGGGCCTTTTGAACTGAAGGATACATCCGAGAACCTGAAGCATTCCGTGCCGCTGCCTTCGGCCCATTATTTCGACAACATCGATCCGCAATGCGACTTTGTCATCACCACGGAAATCGCCTCGGGCCGGTTCGAGGACGACATCCGGCGGATGCGCATGGCGGCATGGCACGGGGCCGATCATCTTATGGTGATCCGCACCGCCGGCCAGTCCCATTTCGACGGCCTCATCGAGGGCACGCCTGAAGGCGTCGGCGGCATTCCCATTTCCCGCAAACAGGTCCGCGCGTCCCGCAAAGCGCTCGATTTGATCGAAGAGGAAGTCGGCCGGCCCATCAATTTTCATTCCTATGTCAGCGGTGTGGCCGGGCCGGAAATCGCGGTGATGTTTTCGGAGGAAGGCGTCAACGGCGCCCACCAGGACCCCCAGTACAACGTGCTGTACCGGAACATCAACATGCACCGGTCCTTCGTGGATGCTGCCGAGGCCAAGACCATCATGGCCGACGCCGGGATTCTCCAGATCGACGGCGCCCACAATGCCAACGCCACGGCCAAGGAAGCCTGGAAGGTCATGCCCGAACTTCTGGTGCAGCATGCCATTAATTGCGCGTTTTCCCGCGCGGCCGGAATGCCCGGGGAAAATATTGCCCTTTCCACGGTGCCGCCCACGGCGCCGCCGGCCCCGAAGCTGTGGCTCGATCTGCCCTATGCCATCGCCCTGCGCGATCTGTTCGAGGGCTATAAATTCAGGGCACAGCAGAACACCCGTTACATGGAAGCCGACATGGCCGAAGCCACCATCACCCATGTCCTGGACACCCTGATTTCCCGCATGACCTCCGCCGACATCCAGAGCACGATCACGCCGGACGAGGGCCGGAACGTTCCCTGGCATTACAACAATATCCTCGGGGTAAACACGGCGCGCCAGACGCTCATGGGATTGGACGGCTTGATGGAGATGGTCGATCTGAAAAAAGAGGGACACCTGCCCGAAAAGGTCCGGGAACTCAAGGAACGCGCCGTGGTGTTTCTCGAGGAAATCATTGAAAACGGCGGCTATTTCGCGGCCGTGGAGCAGGGCCAGTTCGTGGATTCCGGATATTTTCCGGAAAGAAACAATGACGGCATCGCCCGTGATCCCAACGGCGGAGTGTCCGCCGGCACCATAATCAAACGGGAACCCGGTTACGGAGCGCCGGTGTGCAGCCACTTTGGAAACAATAGGTATCCGCTCAAGGCATGTGGTGCCTTTGGTGGATGCACCCTCTGTGATCCATCCAAAATTGCTTACATCGACGAACTGGATGAATCGGACAACGTCCACAACCGCCTCAAAAAACCGTTGGCGGAAAAGGCGGCCGGCATGGTGCGGCCGGAAGTGGAATGGGCCGGCGACGGCATTGTCTGCGTTACGCTCTTCGTTCCGGAAGAACCGCGGGTAGCCGAGGCCGCCGCCCTGGAAATGGCCCGGAAAATGGGGCTCACGGAGCCCGAAGTGATCAGCCGCCGGTTGATCCATCCCGCGGAGGGATCCCTGTTCGAGGTCAAGGGCGTGTTGGATTATACCGTGGACAAAAGCAAACTCGTGCTTCCCGAGGAAGAAGAAATCCTTCCTGACAGTGAGATCGAAGCCTTTGTTCGGCCCCGCAAAATTCATGTGGTCGCCGCCACCGTAGGCGAGGATGAGCATTCGGTGGGCATGCGGGAAATCATCGATATCAAGCACGGCGGCCTGGAAAAATACGCATTCCACAGCCATTATCTGGGCACGTCCGTGCCGGTTTCAAAAGTGCTGGATGCTGCCCAGGAAACCGGTGCCAAAGCCGTATTGATTTCGACGATCATTTCCCACAACGACATCCACCGGGTCAACATGCGGCGGCTGCATGATCTTGCCGTCGAACGCGGCGTACGCGATGGCCTTATCCTGATCGCGGGCGGCACGCAGGTCAATGACGCCATGGCCGTCGAATGCGGGATGGATGCCGGATTCGGCAGGGGGACCAAGGGGAGGCATGTCGCGAGCTTTATTGTCGGAAAAATGATGGGCAAGAAAAATCAGCAGGCCGGATAATCAAAGAAATGGATTTCGTGCTAACATTCTGAGAATTAAATCGTTTTGTACATGGAAGCATCATGAAACAAATACTGATCTTGGGAGCCGGAGCGGTGGCGCGCCCCGCGGTCGGCTACCTGTTGGAAAAAGAGGGTGTTGAGGTGGTTGTGGCCGATCAGGACCCGGGGAAGGCCGAAGCCCTTGTCGCCGGACACCCCGGCGGCCGGGCCGTCGCGTTGGACGCCAGAGACACCCCGATGCTGGAACGAACCATCGCGGCGGCCGACATCGTTGTCAGTCTCCTGCCCTGGACCCTGCATCCGGTAATTGCCGAACTGTGCCTGGCCCGCGGCAAGCACATGGTAACCGCCTCCTATGTCAAAGAGGAAATGCAGGCCATGGATCGTGAAGCGCGAGACAAGGGCCTGATCTTTCTCAACGAGGTCGGTGTGGACCCGGGCCTCGATCACATGTCAGCCATGCAGATCATCGATGCCGTCCGTGCAGAAGAGGGCAGGATCGACAGTTTCTTCTCTTACTGCGGCGGCCTTCCTGCCCTGGAAAGCAACAACAACCCCCTGGGGTACAAGTTCTCCTGGAGTCCGGAGGGGGCTATGCTGGCGGCCACCAACGACGGGCGCTACATGGAGCACGGCAAGGTTTACGAGGTGCCCGGATGCGATCTCTTCAAGCATTACTGGCTGAAAAGCGTTCCCGGCGCCGGCGTTTTCGAAGCCTACGTCAACCGTGATGCCCTGCCCTATCTCGAGATTTACGGGATCGAGGACGCCTCCGGCATCTATCGCGGCACCCTGCGCAACGTCGGCTACTGCGAAACCTGGGACTTCATCAAGCAGCTGGGACTGCTCAACCGCAAAATGAAGTTCGATTTCGATGAGGTCACCACCCGCGAGGTACTGGCCAACATTGTCAATTGCCCGGAGACGAACGTGCGGGCGGGCGTGGCCGCATACCTCAAGATCCCGGAGCACTCTCTGACACTCAAGAAGTTGGAGTGGCTGGGGTTGCTCTCCGACCGCAAGTTGAGGATCGGCACTGCCTCGGTGTTCGAGATGCTCTCCCACACTCTCAAGCAACGATTGGTTTACGATGAAGGGGAGGTGGATCTTCTCGTGATGCATCACGAGTTCGAAGTCATTTATCCCGATCTGCCCCGCCAGCGCATCCAGTCCACTCTCATCGACCTCGGCGATCCCGAGGGCGACAGCTCCATGTCGCGAACGGTGGGATACCCGGTGGGCATAGCGGCCAGCCTGGTCGCCGAGGGCAGGATCGCCCAGACGGGTGTGCTGCGGCCGGTTT
>JBATHN010000158.1:0-1561 GCA_049666885.1 Desulfobacterales bacterium | reverse complement strand
ATATAGCCCCCCACGCCAATCTCCATTAAGCGCCAGAGTGACTCCGGCAGCTCAAGGCCAGTGGTTTTGATCGAGAATAAACTAAAATGGCTGTGATTCGCTTGTGATAATTGCAATGAAAAGGGCTTTGGTGAAACCAACGATTCAGGCATCCCTTGCGTTAATCTGCACGATTTATTGCGGATTTATCAAAATATTGATAGGCTTGGAATAAGATAAGGTGCGACAACCCAGGTGGAACGAGGGTGCCATCACAGTTGGTATTGGCGTGGTTCGGCAGAATTATTGGAAATATAATCAATGAAGTGAGGGGGAAACATGAAAAAAGCACTGCTGGCCTTAATAATGGTTGCCGTTGCAACGGTTGGAGCGGCTCAGACCGTCGAACCAGTTAAAATCGGAATGATAACCACTTTATCCACCAAAGCCGGATATCTTGGCGAAGAAATTCGAGACGGCTTTAAACTGGCGATAGATCAGGAAGGCGGCAAGCTGGGCGGTGTGCCGGTTGACCTGCTGGTTGATGACGACGGCAGAAAACCTGAAAAAGGAAGACAGATTGCGGAGAGATTTATCAAACGCGACGGGGTCAAGATTATGACCGGCATCGTGTTCTCCAACGTGGCCATTGCGGTGGTTCCGAAGGTGGTGCAGGACAATGTCATCTATGTCAGTTCAAATGCCGGACCTTCTCTGTTGGCGGGGAAAGGCTGTCATAAAAATTATTTCAATGTCGCCTACCAAAACGACAATCTGGATGAAGTGGTTGGAAAATATGTGACTGAAGCCGGCTATAAAAACGTATATCTGCTGGCACCCAACTACCCTGCCGGAAAGGATCACCTGGCAGGCTTCAAACGGTATTACAAGGGTGATATTGCCGGAGAAGTGTACACCAAACTGGGCCAGTCGGATTACGCGGCCGAACTCGCCGCTCTGCGCGCCGCCAAGCCGGATGCCGTATTTTTTTTCCTGCCGGGAGGCATGGGCATCAATTTCATCAAGCAGTATTCTCAGGCCGGGCTCAACAAGACCATTCCTGTATTCGGACCGGCCTTTTCATTTGACGAACGGTTGCTCAAGGCAGTCGGTGAAGCCGCTTTGGGGGTTAAAAACGGGTCGCAATGGACCCACGATCTTGACAACCCGGCCAACCGGCAGTTTGTCGAAGCATTTCACAAGGCCTATGGTCGTATTCCGACCCTTTACGCCAGTCAGGGATACGATGCCGCGCGGCTGATCGGCAGCGCCCTGAAGAGCACCGGCGGCGATGTATCCAATACGGACGCTTTGAGCGAAGCGATCCTCAAGGCCGACTTTGAATCGGTGCGCGGCAAATTCAAGTTCAGCCCAAACCAGCATCCGGTTCAGGATTTATACATCCGTGAAGTCGTCAAAGACGCCGACGGCAATTATACCAACAAGACGCTAAAAGCCGTTTTTACCGATCACGGGAATGTTTATGTCGACCAATGCAAAATGAAATGACGCTGGAAACACGCCGGTCGTTTTTTTCTTTGTCCGGGGTAGTACGATAATATGTTGTTGGTCATCGAACAGG
>JBATHN010000157.1:0-2390 GCA_049666885.1 Desulfobacterales bacterium | reverse complement strand
TCTTCGATTCGAATAATCTTAGAGGGGATAGCGAGGCACATCTTCAGAATTTCCTTTCGTATATGAAACACCCAGGCGATCCAGTTCGGAGAGAACCATGCCGATGACGTCATCCAGCCTGGATTTTGTCGTCGGGGTCAGTTCGATACTGAGCGTTTCGATGTCTTGCGGCTCCACACCGACGATAACGGTTTCTGGAACCTTGTCCAGGGCCTGACACAAGGTCAGCGCTTCCAGAAAGTCGACCTGGTGAAGCGAGTTCTTGGCCCGAATCCGTTCGGGTATCTGCTTCCCCGAAAGTCGATACAGGTCTCCGGGGTTTCCTTTGTTCCGGATGACGTCAACCACGATCAGGTGATCGGGTTGAGATATGACTCCCAAAAGATTAACACCCAGAACCCCGCCGTCAACCACCGATACGTTTTCGGGAAAGGCGTATCTTTTTTGTATTTCCTGCACGACCCGGACACCGAACCCCTCGTCGGAATAAAGAATACAGCCGACGCCCAGAATCATCACTTTTTGAGAATGATTACTCATCGTTAATCTCCACAATCCTCGGCCGTTTTGTCGGTTGTAACCGGATATTGAGAAACGGCAAGACGACAACCAGGCTTAAGGCTAACTCAAAAATAACGTCATATCTTGGGCGCCGATGCATCCCGTTCGGCTGCGTTGTGAAAACTCGGCATATCCAGATATTCCTCCTTCTTCACGCCTTGCCGATCGAGTGCCTCACCGTCCAAAATTGCCAACGTATTTTTTCGTGAACCCTAAGGAAAAATCCGGTTCGGCAAACAGGCAAGATAGCGGTAGGCGGGTGGATTCCTTGCCGGCTGATCTTATAGGGCCGCGGCGAGAAATAATTACACATCTAGCTTGCTTTTTGTCCCGTCTACCGCGTTACATCCACCAGCACATATCCCGATATGCGCCGGCGGATGCGCCTTGTAGACGAACCAAAATCCTTCGCAATCTTGTGTAATTCTTTCTTGCCGTGACCCTTAGAGAATCGGCGGAAAGTGCGTTCTTCAGTCCCCTCGTTTGAAGAAGCTGAAGAACGCTGTATTGACACGTTATAGGACTTTGATCTTGTAAACCTCGTTCGAAGACGGGTCAATGACGTGAACACCGCATGCAATACACGGATCGAAGGAATGTACCGTCCTGAGCACTTCCAGGGGTTTCTTCGGATCGGCGATCGGCGTTCCGATCAGGGCTTCCTCTACAGGCCCCAGTTTGCCTTTGGCGTCTCGCGGTCCGAGATTCCAGGTCGAGGGCACCACGTACTGATAGTTCTTGATCTTGCCGCCGTCGATTTCCATCCAGTGGCCCAAAGATCCCCTAGGCACGTCGTTCAGCCCGACGCCCATGCCCTTGTCCGGCATTGTCCAGGATTGGTAAGTCTTGGTATCGCCGTTCTTGACGTTTTCCACCAACTCCATCACCCAACCCTGCATGGCGTCACCGATGGCAACGGTCTCGATCCCCCTTGCTGCCGTCCGGCCAAGTGTGGAAAAAAGCGCCGTGGCCGGAATCCCGAGATCTTTGAGAACCTTGTCCACGACCGGTTTGACGTCCTTTTGACCTTTGGCGTAAGCGACCAGCACGCGCGCAAGCGGACCGACTTCGCAAGGCTCGTTTTCATAGCGTGGCGCCTTGAACCAGGTGTATTTCCCGTCGTCCGGTTTGTATTTCGGATCCTCTTGCAGCGGTTTGGTTTGTCCATTGTAGGGCTGCAAAGCCGGGCCGTTTTCATACCAACCGCGAGAAACGTCTTCGGTGACCTTTTCCTGGTCCGGCATGGTGACCTTGGCGAGGTCGCGCTTCATGACGAGGCCCCGGGGCATGTACAGACTGTCCGGTTCGGCATCGGTCAAGGGAAATTCGCCCCACGCCAGAAAGTTCGTGGTGCCACCGATGCCGCCCCAGTCCTTGTAGAAAGAAGCCACGGCCAGTATGTCAGGAATATACACGTTTTTGACGAATTCCTGGGTTTCCTTAGTGATGAAAAGAAATTCTGCGAGGCGGTCCGGGGTCAGGTCCCGGACAGAGGTAACGCCACCCACCACCAGGGATTGCAGATGGGGATTTTTGGCCCCGAAGATCGCATGCAGCCGGGCGGTTCTGGCTTGAAGCCTGAGGGCTTCGATGTAATGGGCAGCCGCCATCAAGTTGGCTTCGGGCGGCAGTTTGTAGGCCGTATGGCCCCAGTAGGCGTTGGCGAAGGGGCCGAGTTGCCCACTGTCGACAAATGTCTGCAGGCGCTGCTGCACCTGTTTGAAATAGGCCGAACCGCCCACCTGTGCATTGCTGACGTTGTCGGAAAGTTGAGCGGTTTTGAGAGGATCGGCTTTCAGAGCGCTGACGATATCGACCCAGTCCAGCGC
>JBATHN010000156.1:0-17122 GCA_049666885.1 Desulfobacterales bacterium | reverse complement strand
ATCAGGCCGGCACTTGAAGAGCGCTGATTTGGCTTAGAATATTTTTTGCAGCAGCCGAACCGAGTTCAATGGCCCGATTAGCGTGTTGGCGTGCAGTTTCATAAAACCGCAGCTGGAATGACACCTCGGCCAAGTGGTAATATCCTCTGGGATCCTGGGGCGCAAGATGCGTTACCTTGGTAAAATGTTGGATCGCTTTCAAGTACTCCTTTTTTTCAACGGCTATCTGGCCGAGTTTAAAAATATTTTTAAGCCGTTCGTTCTGAAAAAACTGCTCCGGATCGCTTTCGTCGGTTACTGTGGTGGAAGAGCCGGTCGCCTCATCTTCGGCAAAGTTCTTGTCATCCAGTGCCGCTGAATCGAACACAATCAAATCGTCCTTTTTGCCGTTTTGGTTTTCTTCGGTCGCGGCGGAAAAAAGAGACTGGTTTATTTCTTCTCCCAGCTCATCGGAGTCCCAGATCGACGCGGTATTCTCGGCACCGGTCGAATCATCGATTTCGGTCACTGGAAAATTCATCCGGTCTTCGAAAAGTCCCTGTGTCGCATCAACGACGGCACTCTTCTCGGTCGAAGACCGTTGCCGAGCCATTTTTGATTCGATTTTTTGAATGATTTTCTGCGCAGACCCGCCGCCTAAATCCTGAGCACGTCTGGCACAATCGAGGGCCGTCTCGTATTCCTTGAGACGGTAGTGCAAAATTGCAAGATTGTAGTGCCCTTTCGGTTCATCCGGCATCAACGCCACAAAGCCTCGGAAATGCTCGACCGCCGGGCGGTACTCTTTTTTTTGATAAGCGGCCATACCGTCAGCAAAAAACTGTTTTGCTGCAGCCGGCTCGCCCGGTTCTTCCGGAACCGTCTGATAACGCTTCTGGGATGCCGTCACACCTGCCGGATCGATAGAAGCGGTTTCGTCGTTAAACAGCGGATCGATTGCGCCGCGAGACGGGTCAACGGTTGCCGGTTCAAAAAGGTTGTCCTCCAAGACCGCACCGTGCGTCATCGGAAGACCGGCATCGGGAGATTTGCCAGCGTCTCGGTATGCCGCCACCGCCCCTTTTTCTTCAAATTCGGCCGCTGGTTCCGTCAAAGATAAATTGTGTAATGTTTCGGTTTCCAGCCAGACATCAGAGACGCTTTTTTCAACGGCGATGTCTGCTTCGGCTTTAGGTTCGGTTTTGGTTTTTATTTTTGCCATAATTCGATCAGCGGCCGTGTATCCGAGATCCAATGCCTTACGGGCATTTGCCGCTGCTCGGGTGTATTCTTTCAACCGATAGTGCAGAATTGCCAGGTTATAGGGTCCTCGCGGATCATTCGGCGACAGCTCAAGATACCGGTTAAATGAATCGACCGCTTTTGCGTAGTCTTTTCTTTGGCAGGCCAGTTTGCCGCGTTCAAAATACGCCTTGGCGTCAGTCGACCCACGCCGTTGTTCCTTCGCTAAGAATCCCTTATCTTTAGAAACGACCGGCTCACCGGCGGCTGCGACAACGGCCTCTTCAACTGGCATTGTCAGGAGTTCATGCGGTACATTGGTTGCTGCTTTCGCTGTGTTATTTTCCGGCTGCCCGACAATAGCATCTTCTTTGAGCTCGATGATTTCGAAAGTATTCGTGTCGGCTTCCTCGACCGTCTCAAGGCACTCTTCAATTCCGGGGGATTCCTGACAATCAGGCGATAGAACGGTTTTAGCACCGCCCAAAGGGGTCTCGCCGAATGAGTCGCTCAACAATTCTTTTACGATTTGGCCATTGTCGTCTTCGACCTCATCGATAGACGGGCTAACGTCAAGCGATCGACCGGCAGGAATTTCATCCTGAAGGGTGAGAATCGTGGCTATCTCCTCTTTTGTTTTATTCACTTCAGGATCTGCCTCGCCGGCCGTCATCAGCGCCTCACTCGGATCCTGCAAAACGTAATTGGTGTTTAAAGAAGAACTTTCAACAGGTTCGTCTACCTCATTCGCATATTCGGGCGCCCTCACGTCAGGTATCGAAGCCTCGTTCGCAGCCGTATCGGAAAGCGAATTGTCTTCTTCCTGACGCGTGTCAACCACTTCCTCCAACAAATCGATGATGTCAGACTCCTCATCGACAGCGGCACCTGCTTCCAGCGGCCGGTCCACAGGTTCCTCGTCCAATTGGCCGGGCAACTCGCCTTCGACCAGTGCATCCGAGACCAGATCAGCATCCCGGATCTCCAGTGGTGGTACCTCTCCAGCGATTTCGAATTTATCAGTGGAAGAAACGTCATTCTCGACAGCGCTCGGTAGTGGAACTGCTCGGGTATTTTCGCTTTCAGAAAAAGGGTCTGCGGCAACACTTTTTGCATCATCCGGAGAGGTTTCGACGACTTGGTCGTCATCGGATGGTGTCGGGGTCATGCCCTGAACATTCTGCGGTTCCTCTGTCTTCTCTAAAAGTTCCGGTTGATGGATGGCGAAGCGTCGAAGTTCCGGCGCATCGATGGTGATTCGTTGGTTTTGCATCGGTTCAAAAAGCAGAAAAGACAGCCTGTTCTCGAGTTCCCTAATCCGCTTGCCGTCTTGCTGCTCCCTCAGAATGGCCAACTCTTCGCGTTTTTGGTGCAACTCCAGTTGCTGCAGAAGATAATCCTGGCCGCCCTGCAACTCTTCGAGTGTTTTCAGCAAACGTTGATTTTCTCCGAGCACCCGGTCGAACTGCCTTCTCAAATCAAAAACGAATTGATTCAATTGCCGTTGAAACTCTTTGACATGATGGCCGTTTGCCCTGCTCATCTGTTTCTCGATGAGTTTCGACAGTATCCCGTAATCAGCGGTCACCGCGTTCGACACTTCAGGCATCGATGGGGCATATGCAAACGTCATCGTATCGGCAGCCGGTTTCGGTCCGATGGTTGGCTGAAATCTGTCCATGATATTCTCTCGCTTATTGTTATAAATCGGTTGTATATGTAATGCCGATCATGGCACTGGGTCGGGAGTTTTTTCAGGCAGTCCGCCATCGGTTATATTTGTCTTTGACAAACCGCGAATTGACTATATATTCTACCCGATAAACATCAAAAAGTCAAGAAATAATAACCGCTATTATTCTGTGATTTCATATGGTTATATGCTAACCTTTCTGTTCGTTGTTAAAAATTTGTATTTGCTTCTTCTTTAGGCTATAAGATACCAAAAGAGAAATGACAAAACATGACCAGAGCCCCTCTGTCAGAACGTCTTGTTCGTATCGGGGTCATATCCGACACCCACGGGTATCTCGATGCCAGGGTAATCGATGCTTTTGGCGGTACCGACTTGATTATCCATGCCGGTGATATTGGCAAACCGAAAATTCTCGATGCGCTCGCGACCGTTGCGCCGGTCAGGGCGGTGCGGGGAAACACAGACCGCGGCCCATGGGCCGATGACCTCTCAGCAACCGCACTCCTTGCTATAGACCGGGTGACGCTCTATGTCCTGCACGATATACAGCAACTCGATCTGGACCCCAAAGCGGCCGGCATCCGGGTCGTCATCAGCGGTCATACCCATCGCGCGTCACTTGAGGAGAAAAACAACGTTGTTTTCCTGAATCCCGGAAGCGCGGTCGAGCCGCGCCATAACAGCCCACCAACCGTCGCCATCCTCTCGGCACGCGGAGAAACTCTTGAGGCCCGTTTTATCGAACTGGCCGGCTAAAAAAGGTTAAATTAAAAAAACGCTGTTGCGACTCACCTAATATTCACGGCCACGATGCTCCTATCACTTTCAAATACGGGCAACCGGTACCGCCTGACGTTTAGCTCAAGCTCTGGCGATTTAGTTGGCCATGCCGACCGGATGTCAGCTAACACACGCCTGGCAGCGGCCAGTTCGTTTTCGGAAATTCGGCCCTTCAACGCCAAAATGAGGCCTTTTCTCGCGATGAAAGGAAGCGCCAGCATAAGATACTCATCAAGGGGGGCCAGTGCCCGACTGATGACCACATCGAAGGTGCCAAGGTCATTGGCGGAGGGCAAGCCGCCGGACCGCATCGGTTTGGCAGGATAAATGGCTTGGCGCGAACGGAGTATATCCTCAGCGTTCCGCAATTTCTCTAGCCGCATGTGAAGGACGCGATAGTCTTTGAGGTGCAGGATCCGTCCGGCTTGGTTGAGAAAACTGACCTTTTTCCGCGCAGCGTCTATTATCGTCAGATTCAACGACGGCTTTACAATCTTCAGCGGTATACCCGGGAAGCCGCCACCGGAACCGATGTCGAGAAGTCTGGCTTGCGGAGGGATCAGTTCGGCGGGAGCAACGGCGTCGATGTAATGTTTGACGGCGACGGCCAGCGGCTCGGTAATGGCTGTCAGATTGATCTTGCTGTTCCAGAACAACAGTTCACGGGCATGTACGGCGAACTGATCGACCGCGGATCGAGACAAGGTAACGCCCAACTTTCCGGCACCGGTTCGAATGACCTCCTTCCAGTCTTCGGTACCGATCACCATGCGGTTGTTCCGACGTGCCACCGATTCGACCTCGCGTCGCTCAATCAAGAAGAAACATTAGTTGATGCAGACGCGGCGGACCTCCCGCGTATCGGTTATCCCTTTGAACACTTTCAGGATACCGTCCTGTTTCAGGGTGGTCATGTTCTCTTTGGAGGCTTGTTCGAAGAGTTCTTCGGTAGAGGCCTGTTTCTTGATCATCCGCTTGATGGCGGCCGTGCCCTCCATCAGCTCGTGAATCCCCATGCGGCCCTTGTAACCGGTTCCCGAGCACACGTCACAGCTCCCCGGACCCTTGAGGATTAAATCCGAGTCGAACTGAATTCCGGTCTTTTCGAATGACTTCTTGCCGTAATCGGAGACGATTTCCTCGAACTCTTCCCTGGCCGGGTTATATTCTTTAGCGCAACTACTGCAAAGTTTTCGAACCAGGCGCTGCGCCAAAACACCCAGAAAGGCGTCGGAGAAATTGAGGGGGTTGAGTCCCATGTCCAGCAAGCGTGTGATCGTTTCCGGTGCACTGTTGGTGTGGAGGGTCGAAAAAACGAGGTGGCCGGTAAGAGACGCCTCCACGCCGATCGAGGCGGTCTCCTTGTCGCGCATTTCACCGATCATGATGATATCCGGGTCGGCTCGCAGAAATGCCCGCATGATCTTCGCAAAATCAAGGCCGATGCGCGGTTTGGCCTCAACCTGCCTCAGGCCCGCCTGGGTGATTTCGACCGGATCCTCGGCCGTCCAGATTTTGACACCCGGCTCGTTGATGGAGCCAAGCGCGGCGTGCAGGGTCGTTGTTTTACCGGAACCGGTGGGCCCCACGCACAGGACCAACCCGTAGGGCCGCTTGATGATCGTCTTCAGGACATTGAAGTTTCTCTCGGTTAACCCCATGTCTTCCATCTTCATCGCACCGGCCTTGGCCAGGATGCGCATGACCGCATCCTCGAATCCGCCCGTGGTCGGCAGAGTCGCCACGCGGAGTTCAAAGGCCGGAATGCCCTTGCGTTTGAATTTTATTTTTCCGTCCTGTGGCAGCCGCCGCTCGGCAATGTCTAGCTGCGACATGATCTTGATGCGGGACAGGATGCCGCGCGCCATGGAATTCGGAACCTTCAAGTACTCCTGACAGACGCCGTCCATCCGGAAGCGAATTGTCGTCGCCTTGCTGGTCGGCGATGGTTCGATGTGAATGTCGGATGCATTCTTGCGATAGGCCGCAATGATGAACTGGTCGACCAGCTTGACCACCTTGCTCGAGCTTTCGTCAGCCTCGTCGATCGGCTCGTCATCTTCCTCTTCTTCGAAGGAGACATCCGGTATGATATCGAAATTGTCGAGGTTTTCCTCTCCGGTGTCGTCATCCAGCGTGCGGTCTTTGTCAAAGAAGCGCTTGACGAACTCCTCGATGTCTTCCTTGGTCGCAACGGAAAAGTTGATTTTCGGTGTATTCAGGAGTGTCTTTATATTGTCGGTTTTGTTCAGATTGCGTGGATCGTCGACCAGCACCTCGACGAAATCCTTATCCCAGTTCAGCGGCACCCAACCCTCGTTGATGAGAAAAGCTTCTTTCAGATTGCTCAGCAGTTCGTGCGGAGTCGTTACATTAGGGTCGTATTCACGGAAAGGACAGCCGTAGTACGCGGAAAAAGACTTTCCGATGTCGGATTTACGGATACCGTATTGACCGATCAAAACGAATTCGACGCTTTTGTTCATTTTTTTGGATAGGGCGAAGGCCTTCTGCAGCTGATCGGTCGTGACCTGGTTCTGCCTCAGCAGCAAGTCGTATTTCGACTTGGAAGCCAGGCTGGCCGTCAGTCCCTCAAGACGCTTCTGGATTTCGGTATCGGCCGGATTGGCTTTGAGCGCGCTCTTGTAAAGATCTAAGGCCGGATCTTTGTGGTCCCGTTTTTCCATTTCTTGGCCGAAAAGATACAGAACCGTCGCCCTGTAGTCCTTTGCCAGGCGCTGATCGCCGACCAGCTTGATAATGTATTCGATCACCTTATCCGGTGAATGCAGCTTAAGTAGACAATCGGCAAAATCGGCGGAAATGCTTTCAGGCGTGTGGCCCTGAACGATCAGCTTCTCATACTCGTTGATGGCCTCGCTGAAAAGTCCCAACTCCTTGAAGCTGGCGGCACTGTCCAGCAACGTCTGCCCGCTCGGACCACCTTGATCGGCATCCTGGCTCGAGAGGGTTTTTTTGAGCATGCTGATGTCTTTGGCGGAGACCCGCTTTACCTCGGTCTGCTCCCGGGCTGCGATCTCGCTGCGGATGTCGGCGATCTTCGTCTTGACGGTTTCAACGAGTTCAGCGTCATTTTCCGGTAGGCCGGAGAGAATCTGCTCATAGATTTTGAGGGATTCATCGTAGAGTCCCATGGAGCGGCAAACTTCCGCCTCGTTTATCCGAACGTCGACTTCAGAATGAACCTTTGCGTGGCCGGCTGTCATATTTTTTCACTCCGGATCTTGAAGTTAAATCGGTCGATGCAGAGCCGATAGAAGATGACGATGATCATTTACGAAAAAACCGCTTCATTCCTTTGGGTTCCGCTGTCGGCTTCAGGGTCGGCAGCAGAATATCGCAATTGAGCCGCAACATAGCCACCGAGGCTGCCGCAGACATGTTGACCAGAAGAAAACCAATGTCGCTTCGACGAATGTAGATGCGACCGTCCCGATAGACGGCATCGGTTTCCCGCACTCCGTCGAGTGCAGCCAATAGCCCTTCCCGATCGCTGGGACCGAGGGATGCGGCGCTCGATTCCCGATAGTCCTCGAAAAGAATCGCTCCGTCAAAAGACAGGAGCATGGCGCCCTTGACGCCGTCCATGCCGACGATATCCCTGAATACGTCCTTCACCGTTTCATACTCCTTCGGTCGATGGTGTCGCACCCCGATGCAGAAATGCTTTCAAGGGCTCAGCGCTTTCATTATTTTGTCACGCGGCGATTTCGGACTCACGGAAATGACCGTTGTCTTGCGACCAGGGATGATGATGTGGTCTGACGATTCGCCCTTGTCGACAAAACAAAGCTTTATCGGTCCGCTGCGAAAAAGATCTCCCAAAGCAGAAAGCCGGTGGATGAAACCGTCCCACGAAGTATCTTGGTAAATGTCTTCGACCCCGCCTGCTCGACCGATCCGTTTTTCAATCGCTTGCCTTATCCGGCTGATTGGATCGGATGACGTGACCTCTTCAGCATCCGTTTCCTCGGTAGGGCCTTCGGTCTCACCAAGGTCGCCGTCTGGCGAAGTGGCCTCATCCTTTAACCGGGCAGCTTCGAGGATCAGCGGTTGAAGTTCGCTCTGGATTTGGTTCTCGATCGGTGGACAGTCGTTTTGGATCGATATGGTGACCTTGTCCCATGAAAATATCCGTTGTGCGGCAGGTTTGCCTTGCAGATGGCAGACGCGCGCATCGAGCAATTCGCCCTCGCGAAAGAACAAGACCCCTTTTTGCCCTGCGCGGATGTCTTCAAGGCGGATAGTGCAGGTCTTCTGCTCCATTTCTATCAACTGCAAAAATATACCTGATGAAACGCTGTGGAGAGTCCCACCGTCGGATTCACGACTTAAAATGGTCGTGATCTTTTGAGCCAGATCCTCCGGCATGACCGGTTTGGAGAAGTATTCAGCGGCACCACTCTCCAAGGCAAGTCTTTCCATTTCAGGCGTGCCGTAAGCGGTGATGACAATGACCGGTATTTCAGGGTAGTTTTCAATGACATGCTTCAGGAGCCCGAGCCCGTCGATTCCAGGCACCTTGAGCTCGGTGACAACCAGCGAGACCGTGTCGTGTCGCAGCGCCTCTATGGCGGCCTGTCCGTCCTCGGCCGTCAAAACCGTAAAGATATCATCGTACCCTGAAAACCCCTCTTCAAATGCGGTCAACATCTCCCGGTCATGGTCGACGATCAGAACGTTTGCTATCATTTTTTGAACTCTCAATTCAAAAGTATCCTGTCGGTTCAGGGTGCCGATGTCATGCCATTCGGATACCCAAGTGATCAAGCTTTTCTTCGTATTTTCGCCGCCATGGCCCCAGATATCTTTTTATCTCCTCCTGCATGCCGATATCCTCCGCCAACTCCGTTGTCGAAACGATGATACCGTTTGTCAGTTCGGCATCATCAGCGTCGCCGCTGAACCGAATCTTGCGATCGTTGAAGTCGAATTCCCCGGCAAAAGGATCAAGAAATGTAAAGCGTTCTGCGTTTTCGACGAACTTTTTTCGAATGAGACTGTTGAAATCGGCCTCTTTGTCTTTTCGCGAGTTGTACAGGGTTTCAAAAATCCCCAAGAATTCTTCGAGCATCCGCAAGACGTTTTGAGGAGAGCCGGAAGTATGCGCAGATTGCGGGGGTGACGGCCGGACCGTATCCATCGGAATCCGGCAAACCTGAAAGATCCCGCCAACTTCTTTGGTTTTTTCAACCAACTGCTTGCTCGAAGCCTTTACCGAATCGCTTTCGACAGGGCCCCAGGAAAATGATCCGCCAATGATTTCACCGCCGGCGAAAAATATCATGCCGCTTTCTTGCTCGTTTCCAATCAGGATATCGATGTACCCGGTCAATTTTTCGGCACCCATTTTCTTTATCAACCCCTCGAGATCGGTAAATTCGGTGCTGAGGTCCTTGTAGATTTTTTCAGCCGTGGGTGTGCTGGACCAGAAGTAGACATCTTCTAAAGGGATACTGTATATATCGATACTGAAATTATAGTTGAATTCGGCCTGCATCAACTGCTTCACGGCGCTCTGGCCGTGCAGTTCAGCGTTTTTATCCGAGAAGTAACCGCTCAGAATTTCATCGGGATCAAAATAGACGACACCATGAGCGGATGCAGACCTAAAAAAAATACCGCCGGCACCCATCTCCCCCTGACAGTGTTCGATCAATTTATCGAGCTTCAGGTAGTAGGTGTTCAAATTGGTCAATACCGGTTTTTCTTTCGGAACAACAAGCATTCACACTCCTTACCGCGGCGACACGATTTTCAGGACAATACGACCGCACTGCAAACAGCAATTAACGGGGACTCAGGCGCTCGATGGAAAGACGAATACTGTCCTGCATGCGGGATATCGCTTCGGCCAGTTTGCCGAATTCGTCCCTGGAACAGACGGGAATTTCAACTTCCAGATCACCGATACTGATGCGATCTGCCGCATCTGTGAGCGACCTGATTCTTGCCGTCAACCGGTGCGCAAAGATGGAAACGGTCACGCCAATGATTAAAAGGGTACCACTCAAAATAACGGCCATCGTGGTTTTAATCTGACCCGTCAATGACTGCGATCGGGCCTCGAGGGCCGCGGCCGGTTGGGTCGACTCCTCCAGGTGGGTGATTTTTACTTCGGCCATGCGGGTCATGATGGCGGTGCTTTCTCCAGTGAGCGAATGTTCCAGCCGCACCGTCTGGTAGAAAAACAGCACTGCAGAGGATGCGAAAAGGATCACGGGCAGAACGACGAAAAGAAACAGCATTTTGCTTCGCAGGCTCAACATTACCGGAATGGCATCCGAATCGGCCGGGAACAGCTTGCCAGGTGCAGCCGAGACCGCGTCATACATTGACGCACCCATCCCGAGATCTTCGATACTCTCGACCTTGGTTTCGCGCCCGTCGTTTGAAACGAGCGGTCCTTGCGCTACATCGTCAGGATCGCCTCCCGTATTTTGCGCGCCGGGGAGCATGATGAGATGGGCGCAGGTTTTGCATTTGAATTTTACCGGCTTGCGTCCCAGTATTGTGTGGTCTAACCGGTATCTTTTACCGCAATCCTCACAGATAATGAGCATGATATCACCCTGTTGGGTATCCATTTTCCGTGATTTTGCGGACCATGTCCCGCCTGAACCGGTCTTTCTTTTCTTTACGCTGAATTTCGCGAGCCAACGTCTCGACCAGAATCACTGCCTGCGTCTTCGGGATGCGAGTCGAATGGTGACCGGCGGCTAAGAGCTCTTCTTCGATGAGGATTCTGGCTAACGGTCCGATGGCCTTGGCATATTGAAAGGTCAGGTAACTGAGAAACTCAGGATCGAGGTACGTAAACTCCTTTTCAAGCGGCTCGATCAGCTGTAATTCCAGCAACCGGGTAACGGTCATGCGCAAATCATCCGGGCTCAAACCAATCGTCTGAGCGAGGGTGCCGAGGCTATTTTCACCATCCAATGCTAAAAACAACGACAGCAGGCGCCCATCCAGCGATACGTCTTTCTGGTTTTCACCGACGGCTTGGCGAAAGATCAGCCGTGAAATATCGCCAGACGGCAGATTCACGGACCCCACCCTTTCGACAATTTTACCGCCGACTCTGCAGCTATGATCGCGGACCGACACCGGTTTCTTCTCTCAAGTTCTTTATCTCTTCTCTTAAAATGCGCAATTCTTGATGAATGAACAATTTGAGGTCCTCGATGGCCTTGATGACTTCAGGCGTAACGCCGCCAGCTACCGACTGATCACTGGCGGCCGTCGCTGCCGTGCGCCTATCCCCAGCCTGCGCCTTGCTCGGTATCAATTGATTCTTGAGTTTTTTGTATTTTCCCAATTCGACCGATAAAATTTTTTTCTTTTCGACTTCAGTCAGGTCTTCGGACTGAACGATTCTTTCGAGTTCGGCAAACAAAGAAGTCAGAATTTTGAAAGCATCGGGATGGGCCTGACCGAGATGCGTGCGGATATAATCGCCGATCGAACCAAGCAATTGCAGAAAAACCAGCACGATTTTGTCATTCCGATACGTGTCCTGCAATACGGCGACCTGCTCGACAAAACTCGTCATGACCTCGTCTGTGATTTCCCAATCGATCGACAGAATGACGGTTTTGAGATCCCTGAGCGGATGCGGTATTATATCGGCACTTTTTATTTCGGCGGTCTCGGACGGTTTTTCCTCTCCGAAAAGATTCTGCAGCCGATCCTCGACTTCTTCGGAAAACTGGTCTCCGGTTGTTTCGTTTTCCACGATCTTCCCCCTATTTCGCTTCAAGCCATTTTTGGATCGGAAAACAATCCGCGTCTCGGATACGGCGGATGACCCCTATTTCAAATCCTTCACAATGGACGCCATGGTTAAAGAAATGATTTTTTTTAACGTGGCGACAACGTTGGTTCCCATCAGAGCGCTGGCGGGAAAAGAGGCGGTTTTCAGTTTCGAATTGAGGTCCTGCTCGAGCGTCTCGATAGGCAAAATGGGAATGCCCTGCTCCGCCAGATCGACCTTGTTGTACTGCAGGACCATTGGAACTTTGAAAATGCTCCTTTTATAATTGGCGAGGTTCTCCTGCAGGTTTTTAAGCGACAGGATGTTTTTCTCCCTCCGCACCGTCATCGCATCTGCCACGAAAACCATTCCGTCGACGCCCCTTAAAACGAGCCGCCGGGTCGCATTGTACTTGACCTGTCCCGGCACCGTATACAATTGGATTTTGACGTCGTAGCCGTTTACCTTTCCGATGTCGAACGGCAGAAAATCGAAAAAGAGCGTTCGGTCGCCGTGGGTTTTAATGGTGACCATTTCGGTTTTGATACGATTGTTAAATTTGTCGTAAATAAATTCCAGATTGGTTGTCTTGCCACCGCGGCCGGGACCGTAATAGACGATCTTAACTTGAACTTCCTTCTTCTTGGGATTGACGAATGCCATGTGTCGTGTACCTGCAAGTTGTTGCGATCAGTTCGAACAAAAAATGGACTGTCATGCCGAAGCGGTTCAGGGCACCTCGATCGATCCCAGGGCGGTCTTAATTTTCTCGACGGCTTCATTGACTTTGAGGCGCAGAAAACCAAGTGAGATATCGTTGCTAAAAATCGTAATCATCAGAAATTCGGAAACAATTTTATTGAAATGAATATTTTCTTTTACACCTTTGTGAAAAAGCAGCGAGAATTCACCTTCACCGATGATCTTGGCCATGGCACTGACTGCACCGAAATTTCCTGCCGCCAGAGCTGCCAGAGAATATACATCGTGCTGGCTCTGGCCGTTGTCCCGGTTAGCGATGATGTTGCCCGCCATATCGATGAGAAACACACAGCTCACCCCGATATCGATAAGGTCCTGCTGCAAGACATTTTCGATTCCATCCAGCTGTTCTTGACCGAGCGTGTATGACAATTGGCCGCCTCCCCAAAAAATGAGTGAACCCGTGCGTATCAGTTTAATACGACTAATGAAATACAAAAAACATACTATGTAATAAATTGATATACTTCTAACATATAAGAATACCAAATTTATACCCGGTTTATCAAGAAAAATTTCGTCGTTGATCAGACGCTTCTATGATTTAACATTTCGAAAAGTATAGAAAAATTAATCCGGTGCCCGTGGTGCACGCCGATACTCGACCCTACCAGAGGCCTAACGCAAGGCGCGGTAAGACGATGCGGATCGGTCTGGTACGACAGCCTTGGTCATTGCGGCACGCGTGAGTGACTTTTTCGTGTACGTGATTATGATAAGGTCTATTGATATGGAAGCCGCCAACACGCCGGGGCACGTTACAATGAAAGACAACAGACGCACGGGCAACTACAAGCCTTTCAAACAACTGGACCGGCTAATAGAAATTGAATCCCTGCCGCTACATAACGGTCCGAAACTCCCTGCGTGCGTTGAGACCGATGACGCACAGGACCCGGTGCGCGAAGGAGATCTTTTCAACGAGGCCATGAACGGCGTGGTGCCGATCGTGCAAGACAAATACAGCCCCAACGAAAACCTTGCGGCGGTATTTGCCCACAAAGAGCCTTCTCGGCCTCAATGTGATGTTCTGCGAAAACTCGACGAGTTGGTTCAATCCGGTGACGGTTTTATTGTAGCCGACACGCCCGAGTACCACGAGGGCGTCGGACACCGCGTCCATCCGACGGCAACCCAGCATCTTCACAGGGGGCGCTTTTCGATTCAGGCCCATATCGATTTACATGGCTTGAGTGCGCCTCAAGCCGAACGGGCTGTTGATGATTTCTTGCGAGAGGCAATCCGCAGTGGCAAACGCGCCGTACTGGTCGTGCACGGTCGGGGCCTGTCATCACCAAGACGCCCTGTTCTCAAGACAAAGGTTCGGGATTGGTTGACGCACGGCACATGGCGCAAATGGGTGATGGCCTTTTCGAGCGCGCGTCTTTGCGACGGCGGCGCCGGAGCGACATACGTGCTGCTCCGACAGCGACCGGTGACTCGGCAATTCAGAAAAAAGCGCCAGCGCCGGTAAGGCCATACTTCGGGTGTACCCCAATAGTTTTAGCACAACAAGCATGGATCGAATTGCGCAGATTGACTGTTTTTCGTCTTCAAAAACGGTTGAACTTATAAAAATGCTTGACAAGAATAAAAAAAATATTGATTATTCATAGTTTTTAATCTTTTAGTGTCGGTAGACAGATCAGGTAAAGTCCCTCTTCTGATACTGAATCTGGTCCTGCATCTGGTCCTTCATATGGCAGCACCACCCAAATGAAGGATTTTTTATTTGCCGACGATAACCGGTTCACTTTTTTACCCCGTTCACGCAAGAATATGGCCAATTTGAAGATTGCACGAACGGGTCATCGGGACAGTCCACCAGGAGAGACAGAGATATGATCAGCCAACAGAAACGCGTCAGAAACATCGGCATCAGCGCACACATCGATTCCGGCAAGACCACGCTGACGGAACGCATCCTCTATTACACACATCGCATTCATGCGATCCACGATGTCAGGGGTAAGGACGGCATCGGTGCAACCATGGATTCGATGGAACTAGAACGTGAACGCGGCATCACCATCGCTTCGGCCGCCACCTTTTGCCAATGGAAAGGCCATGAGATCAATATCATCGACACGCCGGGCCACGTCGATTTCACCATCGAGGTGGAGCGATCCCTACGGGTTCTCGACGGTGCGATTCTGGTGCTGTGCGCTGTCGGGGGGGTTCAATCCCAGTCAATCACTGTCGATCAGCAAATGCGGCGCTACAACGTTCCCTTTATCGCCTTCATTAATAAATGCGACCGAAACGGCGCCAATCCGGAGCGCGTGATCCAGCAGCTCGCACAAAAATTGGGCCACAAACCGGTTGCCATGCAGATCCCAATCGGCCTGGAAGCGGACCTTCAGGGTCTGGTGGACCTGGTTAGCATGAAGGCCCTTTATTTCGAGGGACCCAATGGTGAAGAACTGCGCGAAGCAGAGATGCCGGAAAACTTGTTAACGCTGGCTCTCGAAAAAAGGGAGGCCCTGATCGATGCGGCGGCCATGTTTTCAGATGAATTGACTGAAGCCGCCCTTGAAGAAAAGGTCACTCCAGAACTGATCATCGAAGCTGTTCGCCGGGGAACCATTGCCCGGGCAATGACGCCGGTCTTCTTGGGGTCGGCCTATAAAAACAAAGGCGTCCAGCCACTTCTTGATGCCGTAACGCGCTTCCTGCCTTGTCCGGCCGACGTACAGAACGAGGCTTTGAATATGGAAAAAGACGAAAAACCCGTTAAACTCACTTCCGACCCCCAAGCACCGCTGGTGGCCCTTGCATTTAAACTCGAAGACGGGCAATACGGTCAACTTTCCTATGTTCGCGTCTACCAGGGCACACTCTCAAAGGGCGAATCCATCGTCAACATGCGCACAGGTAGAAAAATCAAAGTCGGCCGGGTCGTGCGGATGCATGCAGACCAGATGGAAGAAATCGAATCGATTCCAGCTGGTTACATCGGTGCCCTGTTCGGTGTGGACTGTGCCTCCGGCGACACTTTTGTCAGCCCCGGCATAAACGTGAGCATGACCTCAATGTTCATACCCCAACCGGTCATATCACTGGCCATCGTACCCAAGGACAACAAGGCCCAGATCAACATGTCCAAGGCCCTGAACCGCTTCACAAAAGAGGACCCGACCTTTCGCACCTATGTCAACGACGAGACGAACGAGACGATCATAGAGGGGATGGGTGAACTTCATCTCGAGGTTTATGTAGAGCGCATGCGGCGTGAATACAATGCCGCCGTGCAAACCGGGCAACCGCAAGTTGCCTATCGTGAAACAATCACCCGCAGGGCCGATTTCAATTACACCCACAAAAAACAGACCGGTGGCGCCGGTCAGTACGGCCGGGTGGCCGGTTACCTCGAACCGGTCGAAGGCGAAGAATTTGTCTTCGAAAATCAGGTGTTCGGAGGGGCCATTCCGACCCAGTTCATTTCGGCCTGTGAAAAAGGCTTTCGCGGGTGCCTGAAAAAGGGGCCAAAGTTGGAATTTCCGGTCACCGGTATCAAGGTTGTGCTTAACGATGGGTCCGCCCACTCGGTCGATTCATCCGAGATCGCTTTTATGGCGGCTGCCCGTTCTGCCTTTATGGAAGCCTATCTAAAGGCCCATCCGGTTATACACGAACCGATAATGAAAGTCGTGGTGGAAAGTCCGACCGAGTTTCAAGGCTCGGTCATGGGCTCATTGAACCAGCGCCGCGGCATGATTCTCGGCGCCCAGGACGAAGGCGTCATCTGCGTGATCGAGGCTCAGGTGCCGCTGGCGGAAATGTTCGGATACTCAACTGTCCTGCGCTCACTCACCCAGGGCAAGGCGCAGTTTACGATGGAGTTTTCCACCTACAAGCAGCTACCGCAGTCGATCACTGAAGAGCTTGCCAAAAAGGTGCTCGAAAGAAAAAAAGTGGCTTAACGCGCCTTGGTGACCCAATTCTGCCTTTAACTCGCGATGACGATGGGAAGCAAGATCACGAAATTGGAAAAGCAGACGCCTGGAGAAGAGATAGTGCAGCTCGAACCCAGGCGTTTTTTCGCCGCCGGCGGCGTCTCAGCGGGCACCGCAGTGAGCCCCATGGGTCACTGTAAAGCCACGGGTGCCGACTCGGCCGGCAAGCAGCAGTTGCATGCGGAATCGAATCGGATCGTCTACCTCAAGGAAAGGAGCCTGAACATGCTCAAAAACGACCTAATCCTGCGCAATCCGTTGCGGTTCATGCAAAAAGATCCCCAAAACAGCCTTCTTCCGGTCGGCGGTTTCGGTGCCGTGTTGGCGCGGGCCGGAGTTGGAAAGACGGCCCTTCTGGTGCAAATATCTCTCAATTCCCTCTTGGAGGGCTGGAATGTCCTCCACATCAGTTTAGAAGACCCGGTCGACAAGGTCAACCTGTGGTATACTGAAGTATTTAATCACATCGCTCGGCAGTACAATGTCAAACCGGCAAACGAACTTTGGGATACCCTCTTGCCACACCGGTTTATCATGACCTTCCGTGTGGAGGGATTCAGCGTACCCAAACTTGACGAGCGACTCACGGACCTGATCGAGCAGAATATCTTTTCGCCCCATGTCATTATCATTGACGGTCTACCCTTCGATCAAACCGTACGCCCACCATTGGTAGAACTTAAGGAACTGACCCAGAAACGAGGCTGTCACGCTTGGTTCACCGTGCGGACCCACCGACACGAAATGGCGGGTCCCAAAGGTATCCCGAGCCAGATGGCCGGTCTGGTGGATCTTTTTGACGTGATTCTTCACCTCCAGCCGCAGGACAAGGACATTCACATCAGGGCGCTGAAAGGCCAGGAAAACATCGGGGAACAAACCGGTCTGATTTTGGACCCAGCCACGATGCTGATCACTGAAACCAGTTAGTTT
>JBATHN010000155.1:0-16027 GCA_049666885.1 Desulfobacterales bacterium | reverse complement strand
GACGATGCAGCCGTCCCCGGTACCCACGAACAGGACGTCCGGGGCTTGCCTCAGCTGCCGGTAGAGTTCCAGAGAGACGGTCTTTTTCCCCTCGATCGTCATGGGATTGTAGGCCGTGTTGCGGCTCATTCCACCGACTGCCTGTAAATACGCCATCGATAGATCGTACGCCCGGTCGTAGTTACCGTCCACCCGGTGAACCGTTGCCCCGTATTGCAAGGCCTGAATCAGTTTGGCCGCAGGGGCGGTTTGGGGAAGAAAGAGTATCACCTTCTGGCCGGCTGCCGCCCCGATGCCGGCCATGGAGGAGCCGGCATTGCCGGTGGACGCCACCACGATGGTATCGATGCCGTTTTTTTTCGCGAATGCGGAGACCAATACGGAGGCCCTGTCCTTGAAAGAACTGGTGGGATTGGCGCCGTCGTCCTTGATATAGAGGGCGTCGAAGCCGAGTTCTTCCCGCAGGATTCCCGGTTCCCACAAGGGCGTATTCCCCACCGGAATCGGCGGAAAGAAACGCGACTCCACCGGCAGCAGTTCTGCGACATCGACCTCCTTTCCTGAGGTCGTTCCCTGCAGTTCGACCTCCAGGACGCCGGATAGGGGTTGATCATCCGCTTGTCTTTCGGAACAGAAAGGGCAGACATACCGGAGGGGATCGATGTCGAACCGCTGCCCGCATTCACTGCAAATATAATTGAACGTCAGCACTCTCCTGTCCCCATCAGTCGAAGGATCTTCGGGTCAAGCTTCCGCAACCGGCGGATGCTGCCACCGGCTGCGGGAATAATGATCACAGTAAAGATATAACTCGAAAATATAATGCAATACGGAAAAAAGGTGGCCACCTCCGCCCGGATGAACAGTTCCGAAAGACGGCTGAAACTCGCCGTCAACGCTCTAAACCCGGACCGGTCCCGTCTAAAAATAATGAGTTCGGATGCAGCTTGAAGATCATGTCTTCCAAACGGCATTGGCATAGGGTTACCCCGGTCCAAGACCCCGTAAACGACTCAGACAGTCAGCCGCAATTCTCAACTGCTCTTCCGGGTTTAACTGGCAAAACCGGCTAAACCGGCTCAACGGGCACAACCGTTCATCCGGGCTCCAGCGCGTCATTTTCATGCACCGTGGCGGTCCGCCGCCAGGAGCGTCGTATAATTTGCGGTTCTCCTCTTTTACTTCTGGGCCTGTTGGATGGCTTCCAGGAAGGCATCCAGCATCTCCTGGCCTTCAGCACCGTATTTCTCCACGATCAACGCTTCGACCTTAGGGGCCGCCAATTCTTTGAATTTGGCCTTTTGCTCTGCCGTCAGGGCATTGACCTTCATCTTTTTGGATAGAGCGGGGAGACCCCGATCGGATGCTTCGATAATCCGCCCCATTCCGCGGCCGGCAACGATGGCTGACTTGGCGGCATAGTTGACAACGTCCTTCTCGCTGTCACTCAAGCTGTTCCAGAAGTCCATGTTGACCACCCAGACGTAGGGGGCGAACAGATGTCCGCTGAGGGTCAGGTATCCCTGCACCTCATCGAACTTTGCAAAGGCAATGATGGGAACCGGGTTCATCTGGCCGTCGGCCACGCCGGTCTGCAGGGCAGTATAGACTTCGGACCAGGCAATAGCGGCCGGTTGCCCGCCGAGAGCACTGATGATGGCTTTGTGGGTGTCGAGTCCCATTGTGCGGATTTTGAGCCCCTTCATATCGTCAGGGCTCTGGATCGGCCGCTTGGAGTTGGTCAGCTGGAAGAACCCGCCGGAATCACCGAATCCCAGCACATGCATGCCGGTTTTCTTTTCGATGTCAGCCGCCAGTTTCTGGCCGAACGGACCGTCGAAAACGGCATAGGTCGTGCTGATATTGGGGAAGGCAAAAGGGACGTCCAAAACGCCGATGAGGGGATAAGCCGAAGCGAATCCGCCCACAGAATGAATGCCGGACTGGATAACGCCGGCCTTCACCTGTTGCAGGACCTCCGCATCTTTCCCCAGCTGTCCGGAAGGAAATACCTCCACGATAACGGAACCGTTGGTCCCGGCCTCAACCAGGCTTTTGAACACGGTCGCCATGGCCCCGGTGGGATTGTCGAAGGGATCGTCCTTGTTGAGGTGGTGCAGTTTAATGGTCTTGGCTGCCACAGCCATTCCGGATAGACCGACAACTGTAATGACCGCCAGCATTAGCACCAGCAAAGGTTTAACCGTTTTTTTCATTTTGTCCTCCTTTAGGGCTCACTCAAAAATAACGTCACATTTTAGACGCCGATGCATACCGTCTGGCCGCGTTGGTAAAACTCGGAATATCCAGATATTCCTAAGTTTTCGCGCCTTGCCAGGCGGGCGCCTCAACACTAAAAATGGCGAACTTATTTTTTCGTGACCCCTTAGTTTTGGCAACTGCGTTGCCTTGTATGATAAAATACCGCTCTCTTTAGTGGCCCTATTCGTAAATACGGTGGCATTCAATGACCGATGCATCCCGCCGCGCCGTGTTGCTCGGCGCTCACATACGCTTGGTATGTTCGCTTCTCGCGCCGTGCGCTGCGGGCGCCTCTGTCATCTCGGTGCGTCACCGTATTGACGAACAGGACCACTTAGTTTCGCCAGTCACTGATAAATGTTCAAAAAGCTTTCGGGCTTACATTCCCATTAGAATTCGGGGAATAAACAATGTCATTTTATCCCAGTAGGCCACCAGCACGAGCACGAGAATCTCAACGGCCAAAAAGGGGACAAGGGCCACACTGATCCGCTCGATCCGTTCACCGGTGACCGAGGAGAGGACAAACAGGCAGGCCCCCACCGGCGGCGTCATGAGTGAAATGTTGAGGGCCAGTACGATCATGATGCCGGCGTGGACCGGATCCATCCCGATGGTGGCGGTCAGGGGCCCCAACACGGGCGCCAGGATGATCAGCGCGGCATTGATGTCCATGAACATGCCGACAACCAGCAGCAATGTCAAAATCAGGCCGATGATGATCCGGGGATCGCTGGAGAGAAAGAGAAAAAAGGCCGCAATTTTTTGTGGGATCTGCATAAAGGTCATCCACCAGCTCAGGATCGAAGCACTGGCGATGATCAAAAACACGATCCCGGTGATGCGGGCGGTCCGGATGAGCATCTCCAGAATGTCGTTGAATGTCAGCGCCCGGTAAACGACCGTGCTGATCAAAAGTGCATAGAATACGGCTATCGCCGCCGCTTCGGTCGGGGTGACGATGCCGCCGAGGATCCCGCCGAGGATGATTCCCGGCATCAGCAGAGCCAGGAAACTTGACTTGAAGGCCCACAGGATACGCATCAGGCTGAAGCGTTCCTTGCTTTTCGGTAAGTTCAAACGGCGCCCCAGTGCAGCAATCACCGCCATGCACAGCAGGCAGATCAGCAGCCCGGGGAGAATTCCGGCGGCAAACAGACCGGCAATCGACACGCCCATCAGCGAGCCGTAGATCACCATCAGGTTGGATGGCGGGATGGTTGGTCCGATGATGGAGCCGGCCACTGTCACGGCACAGGAGAAAGGCCGGGTGTAGCCCTCCTTAACCATGGCCGGCACCAGTGTGTTGCCGAAGGCGGCCGAATCGGCCACGGCTGCGCCGGTCATGCCGGCGAACAGAACCGAGGCGATCATGTTCGAGTGCGCCAGGCCGCCGCGGAGAAAGCCGACAAGCGCATTGGCGAAGGCGGCGAGTTTTTCGGTGATGCCCGAACGGTTCATGATTTCACCGGCCAGGATGAAAAAGGGCATCGCCATGAAGGTGAAAAGGTCCAATCCCTCGAAAAACCGTTTGGGCGCCATGGTGAGAAAATTCTCCCCCCCGATCTGCAGAAGGCCGGCCACACCGGCCACACCGAGGGTGACGCCGATCGGCAGACCGATCAGGATGAAAAAGAAGAACAACACGATGACAACAGTCATGGCTCCCCCTATTGCGGTATCTGCTCTATCGACCCGATCAGATTCCGAATCATTGCCGCGAAGATCTGAAGGGCTGTCAGGGCCGAAGACACCGGAACCGCTGCAAACGGGACCACCATCGTCATACCGAAAATGGTGGCATACTGGCTGGCACCGGACTGGGTCATCCCGATGCCGTAGTGGGTGAGAAATAAAAAAAACATCAAGCTGATGATATCAAGAACAAAGACAAGATACCGGCCGGCCTTTTGGGGCAAACGCTGCAGGACCAGCTCGAGTCCGATGTGCTCACGATAATAGGCACCGCAGGAGACGGCCAGAAGGGCCGCCCATATCATAACGTAGCGTGAGAGTTCTTCGGCCCAGGTCACCCCCAGTTCCAGGAAATAACGTTCGATAACGCCGAACCATATGATAATGACCATGGCGCCCACCAAGATGGCGCAGGTGCGTTCGACGAACCAGTTCAACCGATCGGCGAGACGATTAATGACGCGTATGCTCATTGAAGTGTGAGGCCTCCACGCCGGCATGAAAATGTGAAACCCGATTCAATTTTCGTAACCGTTCACAGGGTTGCAAGGTCCGATGCGCTTCAAACCACCTAATTGTAAACGTTTACAGGGTGCTGCAGATGCAAGGCGTCGGGCACGCAGACGTACTTTCGTACTTCAAGTGCCCGACAACAAAGCAGATGCGGTGCCCTGTGAACGCTTACCATTTTTCGGTGATATGTTCCACATAGACGGCTGGAATTACGGCGTACATGGCCGCAGCTTTGACCAGTTCGGATTTCCAGGTGCGCTCGTTGGGTGCATGGGCCTGGTCTTCGTGTCCGGGGCCGAATCCGACGCACGGTATGCCGTAGCGTCCCATGATGGAAACGCCGTTTGTGGAAAACGTCCATTTGTCGATAACCGGCTTTTCCGCGAACAGGGAGGTGTATGCTTTCACCAGAGTCTGGCAGGCGGCATGCTCTTCCGCCAGGGTCCAGGCGGGAAAGTAGCATTGAATGGGGTACACCAGACCCGTGTAAGCCGGGCGATTGTAATCGTACATCGAAACCTCGGCCTCGTAACGCTTCACGGAGGGAAGACCGCGGATTTCTTCCAGAGCGGATTGCCAGGTTTCGCCGACGGTCAGGCGGCGGTCGACGGAGATCGTACAGCTGTCGGCGACGGCACAGCGCGACGGCGAGGTGAAGAAAATTTCCGAAACGGTCAGCGACCCTTTCCCAAGGAAGGAGTCGTGTTTCAGTTTTCCGTGCAGCTCTTGCAGTTCGGCAAGTATCGGTGCCATCTTGAAGATGGCGTTGTCGCCTCTTTCCGGAGCCGACCCATGGGCACTCAATCCGGAAACCGCGACCTTGATTTCCATCCGGCCTCTTTGGCCCCGATGTATGCGACAGGAAGTCGGTTCGGTGGATACCACAAACTCCGGACGGATATGACTCTCCTCGATGAGATACTGCCAGCACAGACCGTCGCAGTCTTCTTCCTGCACGGTACCGGTCATAAGAAGTGTATAATCTTCTTCCAGCCTGAGATCCTTGATGATTTTTCCGCCATAGACCATGGCCGCCATGCCCCCTTCCTGATCGCTGGCGCCGCGGCCGATGATAATCTCGTCGTCTTCGAATCCCTGGTAGGGGTCGTGTTCCCAATTTTCGATATTGCCGATGCCGACTGTGTCGATATGAGCATCGAAGGCGATCAACCGTTTGCCGTTTCCGATCGTGCCGATAATGTTGCCCATGGGGTCGATGTCCACTTTGTCGAACCCAACGGATAGCATCTCTTTTTCGATGCGTTGGATAACGTCTTTCTCCTGGCAACTTTCGCTGGGGATGGCAATCATATCCCGCAGGAACCGGGAAATGGCCGGTTTGTAGAATTCCGCCCGGCCCAATACCGATTTATAGTCAATTCTCATCCCTCACCTCTTTTTTAATCTATCAGACCTCGCGGGAAAGCCTGTTTAGCCTCGGAGCAGCAGGAGTGATATGGGGCTTCAGCCAATTCATAAGGCCGCCACAAGATTGAATCTGAAACGCGGTTGCAGCCTGATCTTCATTTCGGCTGACATATTAATCATGTAAAGAGTTCGTAAAGCATTATTTTCGATTCTGTCAATGGACAACTTAGGCACTCGCCACATGTTTCTTTATAAAACCCACCATCTATTCCCCATCACCCATCACCCATTCTCTATCACTCATTACCCATCACCTAATTCCGACGGCGCCATTTCTTTTTCTTAAGACAAACTTGGTGGCCTCGATCAGAACAAAAACCAGTAGTCCGACGGCTGACACGAGCGCCAGTTCGGCAAGGGTCGGCACATTGATGCCGAAGGCCTCCCGCACGGCTCCGATTTGGACGAGAACGGCAACCAGGACGAGCTCCCAACCCAAAGCCACCAGAAGCCATTTGTGCGGCGGCGCCTGAAAGATGCTGAAGGTAAGCGAGCGACAATTCAAGGCGATCACAAATTCGACGACGATAAAGAGAAAAAAGACAGTCGTGCGGGCCTGGGTGAGGTTGGGCAAATTTAGATAAAAGATAAGGAAAAAGAACGGGCTTTCGATCAGGACCGCTCTCAGAATGAAGGCAAGAATGTCCCTACTGAAGAAGCTTTCCTTCGGGTCCCGCGGCGGGCGCCGCATAATGTCCCTGTCCGGCGGGGACACCCCCAATGCCAGGGCCGGGAGGCCGTCGGAGGCCAGATTGATATACAGGATGGCAGCCGGCAGCAAGGGCAGTAATTCAGGTCCGAGCGCAAGGACGATGCCGCCGATGACGATCACCTCGGTGATGTTGCATTGCAACAGGTACGCCAGGTATTTTTTGATGTTGTCATAGATCCAGCGCCCTCTTTCGACGGCGCTGACGATCGTGGCAAAGTTGTCATCGCTCAGAATCATGTCGGCCGCTTCCTTGGCCACGTCCGTGCCGCTGATGCCCATGGCGATGCCGATGTCGGCGTGCTTCAGGGCCGGCGCATCGTTGACGCCGTCACCGGTCATGGCCACGACGTCACCCCTGGCCTTCCAGGCCTTGACGATTTTCAGCTTGTCGAGCGGAGAAACCCTGGCATAGACAGTGACCTTGTCGACAAGGGCTTCGAACTGTACATCGGTCATCTCCTCCAATTCCTTGCCGGTCAGCACCAGATCACCGTCACGGTATATATCTAGTTCCCCGGCTACGGCCACGGCGGTCTGCAAGTGATCGCCGGTGATCATGACCGGTTTGATTCCGACCTCACGGCACGTCCGAACGGCAGCCAATGCCTCTTTGCGCGGCGGGTCCATCATGCCGACAAGACCGAGAAAGACCATGTCGGTCTCGATCGCATGCTCCGGACCCTTGAGCTCAAGGAGACGCCGGGATGCGACCCCCAACACCCGCAGGGCATCACCGGCCATGGCCGTGCCGTTTTGCACGATGTCGGCACGCTTTTCGAGAGTCAACGGGACAATTTCGCCGGCTTCGAACGTAAAGGTGCAGTGGTTCAAGACCACTTCGGGTGCCCCTTTCATATACGCCATCAGCTGACCGCTCTCTTGCCGGTGGATCGTCGTCATGCGCTTTCTTTCAGAACTGAAAGGAAACTCTTCAATGCGCGGTTGCGCCGATCGGGTTTCCGCGAGGGAGGTGCCGGCCTTCACGGCCGCGATCAGAAAGGCGGCTTCGGTTGGATCACCCTTTATGGTCCAACCATCTTCTCCACTGTGAAGTTCCGAATCGTTACACAGCACCCCGCCCGTCAGCAGGTGATTGAGCGCGACGTCATTTGTCAACGGCCGGCCGGCCGGATGCCTGAAGGCTCCTTCCGGATCATACCCCGTCCCGGTGATCTCGAGCGACCGGCCCGCGGTAAACACCCGTCGGACCGTCATTTCACCGCGCGTCAAAGTCCCTGTCTTGTCGGTGCAGATAACGGTGGTGCATCCGAGGGTTTCGACGGCCGGCATTTTCTTGACCAGGGCATTCTCGCGAGCCATGGCGCGCATGCCGAGCGCGAGGGCTCCGGTGACAATCGCCGCCAGCGCTTCAGGCACCGCGGCCACGGCCAATGCAATGGCAAACATCAGCATTCTCAGAACAAAGCCCGTATCGACCGTGCCGAACAGCAGTTCGCGCACCAGGCTGATGGCGACAACCAGACCGCAAATCGAGAAACAGATCAGACTCAGCCACTTGCCGATCTCGTCGGTCCGCTTCTCCAACGGGCTTTTGTCCACCTCGATCGCGGCGACCTGCTCGGCAATTTTACCGAATTCGGTCTGCATGCCGGTGGCGACGACGACGCCGCGGCCACGGCCAAAGGTAATCGTTGTGCCGGTGAAGGCCATGTTGGTCATGTCATGTACCGCCGTGTCCTCCGGCAGAACTGTGTCAGCCTTTTCGACGGTAACCGATTCACCGGTGAGCGCGGCCTCGTCGCAATGGATCGAATGGCTTTCGATGAGCCGGATGTCAGCCGCCAGCTTGTCGCCCGCCTCCAACACCAGGATATCCCCCGGGACGATCTCCGTAGCCGCAAGGTCCGCCGTCAATCCGTTGCGAATAACCGTCACGGTCGATGACAGCATCTTCTTGAGCGCCTCGAGGGCCCTTTCGGCGCGATACTCCTGCACGAATCCAAGCGCGGCACAGAAGACGACGATAATCAATATAACGGCGGCATCGACCATTTCGCCCACCAGTGCCGAAAGGACCACGGCGACGATCAGAATGACGATTAGAAGGTTTTTGAATTGATGGACGAATATCGTTACCGGTGAAACGGCTTTTTCATGTTTGAGCTCGTTAGGCCCGACACGTTCGAGACGCCTTCCGGCTTCTTCCGGCGTCAAACCGTTCAGCGGATCGGTCTCCAGTTCTTTTAAAACCGCATCACGGCTCATCGCGTGCCACAAGGATTTTCGAATCATTTGTGAATCTCCTCGAAACAGATCGCAGCGTCATGGCGACGCCACTCTTGAGCTACACCAACGGCGCAAATATTTCAACGAAATCGATTTCTCAAGCTGTGGAGCTGGCGATTTTTACCGTTATCAGGCAGAGACAGGACAAGTCGGACCGGCGTCAACCGGAAGACATCGATAGGCGGCGCAGATGAACGATCAATTGATCCATGTCTTGCGGAAGCGGGGCTTCAAAAACAACCGGCACCAGACGACTCGGGTGAGTACAGGTCAATCGCCACGCATGCAACATTTGTCGTTTGACCTGTCGGATGAGCACAAGGGTGGCTGCCGTTTGAGCCCGGTACACCTTGCGGCCGGCGTAAACCGGGTCTCCGAGGATGGCATGATTGATGGCGGCGCAATGGACACGGGCCTGATGGGTTCGACCGGTTTTCAAATTCAATTCGACCAGCGTCAAGCCTTTGAACCGCTCGCGCACTTCCCAACGGGTTTCGGCCACGCGAGGTTTGCGGCTGCTGATCGACATGCGCTTGCGGTCCACTGGGTGCCGGCCGATCGGAAGCTCAATCACGCCACGGTCGCCGGCCATCTCTCCGAAGACGACGGCAAGATAGATTTTACGAATGCTGCGAGCGGCAAATTGACCCGCAAGATGGGCATGCGCGGCCGCGTTTTTGGCGACGACGAGTATGCCGGAGGTGTCTTTGTCCAGACGGTGAACGATGCCCGGCCGCAACTCGCCGCCGATGGGCCCGATGGTCGGACAGTGATACAGCAGGGCATTGACCAGAGTGCCGGACGCGTGGCCGGGGGCCGGGTGAACAACCACCCCGGCAGGCTTGTTGAGGACGATCAGGTCATCATCTTCGTGGAGTATATCCAAGGCCAGCGGCTCCGGTTTCACCACCGAGTCAGCTGGCGGCGGTATACGACCGGTGATCTCATCCTTCGCCTGCAGCCGGTAACCGGGCTTTTTAGACAGGCCATTGACCGTAATCTGGCCGTGCTGAATCAAGACTGCCGCCTGAGAGCGCGTCAAGGCGGATACACGCGAGGCAACCAACAGATCAATACGCGTCCCCGCATCGACGGGATCGACAACGATGTGAAAAACAACGGTGGAGGGCATGTTGAGAGGAAAGCTTAGAGGCTGGAATCCTGGGCTTCGGCCGGCGTGAAAAACGATTCGATTTCGGAGATGATGGTCTCTTCGTCGGTCTTCCTGGCCGTTGACAGTTCTTTGACGAGCAAGACCTGAGCCGTGTCGAATAGCTTGCGCTCACCGAATGACAGATCCTTTGTCAATTTCAACAGCGAAAGATCCCGATAAACCTCGGCCACATCGTAAAGAGAGCCGGTTTTGATTTTGTCCATGTATTCACGGTAACGCCGGTTCCAGGTCTGGTTGTCGTTCAGGGTTTCCTTTTTGGCCTTCATCACCTCGTAGACTTTGGGAATTTCCTTTTTATCGATAATGTCCCTCAAACCAACCGAATCGACATTGCGGATGGGAATCATGATCAGCATATTGTTTTCGAGAACCTTCATCATGTAAAAATCATGCTTTTCTCCGTTGATCACGCGACTCTCGATGGCTTCGATCTTCCCGACGCCGTGGGCCGGGTAGACGGCAAGATCGCCGATGCGAAACTCTTTTATTTTCGGTTTCTTCGATTTGGTTTTCGTCTGCGCGCTCGCTTTTTTACTGCTCATTTATACACCGATAGAAAAAATTTGTGCCCTGCCTATTAAAATTTACCCGTCTGGCACCGGCTGATCCATCTTCACTAAATAGTGCCTATCCACGGTTTTCTAAAGGGCACTGATAAGTTTCCGATCCAGAAATGTGCAATTTTTCGCAAGTCCAAGGAAATCAGCGGCATTGCGCGGAGGCGTACTTGTGTACGCTGCACAAGCGATTCCGCCGATTGACGCCGACCTGTCCCGAAGCAGGCGGGGAATTGCGAAAAAGGGCCATTTATGGACGGAAACTAAATAGCGGCAGCAACAAGTGCCACACTTACCGGACCCGGCCAACACTCGCCAACCAACGCCCTTAGGAAACCTTCGGTTCGCACCAACCGGCCCTGGGCGGATAATCTAACCGAACTGAGTGATATTAAATAAAATATTAGCGTCGGTTTTATACCACAGCTACGATCAGCAATCAACAAAAAAAAAAGGACCGGCGCGGTGTGGTCAGGCGCCGATCCTTTTCATCCGTTAACGAGTTAAGACGGCAAAAAATGCCGAGTCGCTATCATCCCATTTTAATCAGAAGCGGAACCAGCAACAGGGCCACGACGTTCAGGATCTTGATCATCGGGTTGATGGCCGGCCCGGCGGTATCCTTGTAGGGGTCGCCGACCGTATCACCGGTCACCGCCGCTTTGTGGGCATCACTGCCCTTGCCGCCCAAGTGGCCGTCTTCGATGTACTTCTTGGCGTTGTCCCAGGCAGCGCCGCCGGTCGTCATGGAAATCGCCAGGAACAGGCCGGTGACGATGCTGCCGATCAAGAGGCCGCCCAAAGCAATTTTGCCCAAAACCAGGCCGACGACAACCGGCACCACAACCGGTAGCAGAGCCGGAATAATCATCTCTTTGAGGGCGAACTTGGTGACGATATCCACGCAGGCCGCGTAGTCCGGCTTTCCGGTCCCTTCCATGATGCCCGGAATGTCACGGAACTGGCGCCGCACCTCGTCCACGACCGCCCCACCGGCTTTGCCGACCGCGCGCATGGAGATTGAAGCAAACAGATACGGCAGCATCCCGCCGAGAAACAGGCCGATAATGACGTTCACGTTGCTCAGGTCGAACGAGAGTTTCTCACCGCCGCCGTGCAATACAAATTCCTGGGTGTAAGCGGCAAAGAGAACCAAAGCGGCCAGACCGGCGGAACCGATAGCATAGCCCTTGGTGACGGCCTTGGTGGTATTTCCGACGGCATCCAGCGGGTCGGTGACGGCCCGCACGCTCTCGTCCATACCGGCCATCTCGGCAATGCCGCCCGCGTTGTCGGTGATCGGACCGTAGGCATCGATGGCGATGACCATACCGGTCATCGACAGCATCGACATGGCTGCCATGGCGATGCCGTAAAGTCCGGCAAAGTAATGGGCGAGCCCGATGCTCAGACAGATGGCCAGAACCGGCAGGGCCGTGGATTCCATGCTGACGGCCAGGCCGGCGATGATATTGGTACCGTGGCCGGTGGTGGAGGCTTCCGCCACCAGTTTAACCGGCTTGCGGATACCGGTGTAGTATTCCGTGATGATAACGATCACGACGGTTAACACCAGGCCGACCAGTGCCGAATAGAAAACCGCCATGGGGGTGATGACCCGCACGCCGGGGATCTCGAACGTCGGCAGCAGCTGTTTACAGGCGACGACAAATGCGATCGCCGCCAGAATGGCCGCTCCGAACATCCCTTTGTAAAGAGCGCCCATGATGTATTCGTTGGCGCCCAGACGGACAAAGCTGACCGCGATAATGGAGGCCACGATGGAAATGGCGCCGAGGACCAGCGGGAATTCGGTGGCGATGAGTTGGTCGGGAAACAGCAGGTTCCCCAGCAGCATAGCGGCAACCGCCGTGACGGCATAGGTCTCAAACAGGTCGGCTGCCATGCCGGCGCAGTCGCCGACGTTGTCGCCGACGTTGTCGGCAATAACCGCCGGGTTGCGCGGATCGTCTTCGGGAATCCCGGCTTCTACCTTACCCACCAGGTCGGCACCGACATCCGCACCCTTGGTGAAGATGCCACCGCCCAGACGGGCGAATATGGAGATCAGGCTGCCGCCGAACCCCAGCGCCACCAGGGCGATGACCGCCTCGCGCACCGGTGTTCCGGTAGCGATCAGGATGGTGTAGAAACCGGCGACGGCGGTCAGGGCCAAACCGGCCACGATCATACCGGTAACCGCACCCCCTTTGAACGCCATGGCCAGGCCTTGTTTCAGCCCGCCCCGCGCGGCCTCGGCCGTGCGGACATTGGCAATGACCGACACCCGCATGCCGATGTAACCGGCGATGAAGGATGCCGTCGCGCCGCAGATGAACCCGATGGCGGTCTTGATGTTCAGGAAAACCGCAATCAAAATAAATAGGACGATGGCGGCAATGCCCATGCTTTTCAGCTGCCGATTCAGGTAGGCAATGGCACCGGTTTTAATCGCATTGGCAATCTCGTTCATCTTTTCATTGCCCGACGGTGCCTTTTTCACGACGCTCGCGGTGATGATCGAGAAAAGCACACCCGCTAGACCGACTAGCGCACAAATTAACGATAAGTTGTAGCTCATTCTTTCCTCCATCTGAAATCTGAATGTTTAAAGCGAAACCAGAAATTGTTTGTCGTTGAAACGGTTCATTCCGTCCTTCAGCCCTTTGGTGAGAACGGTCACCACCGCATCCCGCGCCCTGGCAATGATCCGGTCCAGCAAATCCGACTCTTCCATGGAATACCGCCCCAGAACGTGTCCCGTGACCCCGGCCTTTTCCGCCGGTCGTCCGATGCCGATGCGCAGGCGGGCGAAATCACCGCCGCCAAAAACGCTCATCAACGATTTCAACCCATTGTGTCCTCCGTGCCCTCCTTTCTCTTTGATTTTTAATCGTCCAAAAAATAGATCTACATCGTCATGAATGACCAGCAGACCGCTGTTGGAAATCTTGAAAAAATCGGCGAGGCGTCTGACCGGAGGTCCACTGTTGTTCATAAAGGCCAGAGGCTTGACCAAGACCACCTCGACGCCCTCGATACTACCCTTCCCAAAACGCGTCTGGAACTTGTTTTTATCGAGTGGTATCGCAAAGCGTCGGCTCAACTCCTCGACGACCTTGAAACCGGCGTTGTGCCGGGTATCCCGGTACGCGTCTCCCGGATTGCCCAATCCGACAATCAGCCATGCTTTCGACTCAGGCATCTGGGCCGTTCAGTCCACCTAAATTCCGCTTTTCCTGTAACGCCGGATCGCCGATTGCGGCCCTGCGTGAGCCCGCAGGGTTCACGAAAAAATAAGTTCGCAATTTTGGGCGTTGAGGCGCCCGCCTGGCAAGGCGCGAAAACGCAGGAACATCTGGATATTCCGAGTTTTCGCAACGCGACCAGACGGGATGCATCGGCCTCCAAAATGTGAAGTCATTTTTGAGTGAGCCCTTAGAGCCTTTCGCGTGAATTCTCCGGCTCCGCATATTGTCACTCTTCTTCGCTGGATTCAGGCGCTGCTTCGTCTTCCCCGGCCGCTTCGCCTTCTCCTTCTTCTTCTTCTTCTGCTGCTTCTTCTTCCGGCTCTTCCTCGGCCACACTGGTAATCGTCACGACGGTAAAGTTCGTTTCGGGCGAAATCTCGACACCCTCCGGCAGCTGAATTTCTTCCACGTGAATCGCGTCGTTAATGTCCAGACTGCTGATATCGATAGCGATCGATTCCGGTATTTCACCCGGAAGACATAAAACCTCGAGCTCCCGACGAACAATCTGCACGATACCGCCGCGTTCTTCACCAATCGATTTTCCGTGAACCACCACCTGTACGTTCACCCATATTTTCCGCGTCATACTGATCTCATAAAAATCGGCATGAATGAGGGTGTTCGTAACCGGATGGGCCTGGAGTTCTTTGATCATCACTGATTTAGGCGGGGCGTCGCCGTTTTCAATGACCAGGTTCAATACCATCTGGTTGATGTTATGGTTCTTCAGCACCTGCTCGAATTCGTGTATGTTCACCGATAGCAGCGTCATATCAGTGTCGGGGCCGTAAAGCACAGCCGGTATCCGGCCGTTACGGCGCAGCACACGGGCCGGTCCGTTTCCGATGGTATTCCGGATTGTTGCCGTTAATTGATGTTGTTCCAAATCTTGGGTTCCTCCTTATAGTAACCGCAATCTAAATAAACAAGGATGTAACCGAATCGCCGTTGTGACTGCGGATGATGGCTTCACCGACCAACGCTGAAATGGTCAACACCTTGATTTTAGGACAATTTGCAGCATTGGGTTTGAGCGGGATGGTGTCCGTAACTGCCAGACTTTTCAGGCATGAGGCGTCGATCCGCTCGATCGCCGGTCCTGAGAGCACCGGATGGGCACAACTCGCGTGCACCTCTTTGGCACCGGCGTTCTTGACCGCGGTAGCAGCTTCCGTCAACGTTCCGGCGGTATCGACCATGTCATCGAGAATCACGGCCACCTTGTTGCGAACGTCGCCCACGACAGCCATCGCCTGAGCCTTGTTGGGTGCCGAGCGTCGTTTGTCGATAATGGCAAGATCGGCGTCGAGGCGCTTGGCAAAGGCGCGGGCGCGTTCGACCCCACCGGCATCCGGTGAAATGATGACGAGATTGTCTTGGAAATTCGATTTGATGTATTCGATCAGGACCGGTGCCGCGAAGAGATTGTCTACCGGAATGTTAAAAAAACCCTGGATTTGTCCGGCGTGCAGGTCAAGCGTGATAACTCTTTTCGTGCCGGCGACTGTGAGCAGATCCGCCACCAATTTGGCACTGATCGGTACCCTTGGGGCGACTTTCTTATCCTGGCGGGCATACCCGTAATACGGCAAAACAGCCGTGATCCTTTTGGCAGAAGAACGGTTGCAGGCGTCGATCATCAGCAGTAATTCGACGAGGTTATCGTTGACCGGCGAGCAGGTGGACTGAATGATAAAAACGTCTTTTTGCCGGATGTTTTCATCGATTTCTATCTGTATCTCGCCGTCGCTGAAAGTCTTCACCTTGGCACCGCCAAGCGGCTGGTCGAGATACTGGCAGACCTTCTGTGAAAGGTCGGGGTTGGAATTTCCGCTGAATATAACCAAATCCTTCATTACCGCTACCGTTTGTTTGTATTTAAGTTTTCCAGCTGAAAGGGTCGCCGACACGGCAAAGTGCGAAGACGCACATCCGCATCATTAGCCGAAACGAAAGGCTTTTGGCTGGGGCGGGAGGATTCGAACCTCCGAATGCAGGAACCAAAGTCCTGTGTCTTACCGCTTGACGACGCCCCAAAAAAATAAAAAACGATGCCGCGGCTGGAATCGGAAGATCTCTCCGAAGGCTTCCGGTATCACCGTTAGGGACAACCGGTGTCCGCATCGACGATGAGTTGGGTAAGAAAAAACGATCCCTCGGTTATTCCTTCGAGGCTCTGTAACGC
>JBATHN010000154.1:0-6295 GCA_049666885.1 Desulfobacterales bacterium | reverse complement strand
AAGGGAGTGAAATTATATCAGCTGGCCGTCAGGGTGGCCGACCTCTTCGATCAGTACCTGGTTTTTCGACCGGAAATGATATTTCAATGGGAGGCGGGGCAGGGGGATGACGGGCCCGACAATCTATGGCAGGCTGAACTGTGGCGCGACCTCTCGCTTGGCAAGGAGAAGGTTCACCGGGCCCGCCTTCACAGAAATCTCTTGCTGCGGCTCGACACGCTTCCAGTCGCAGCCGTCGGTCTGCCGTCCCGCATATCGGTTTTCGGCATTTCTTACCTGCCGCCCTTTCACCTTCAGGCCCTTGCCGGGCTCGCACGAATCAGCCCAGTCTATCTCTTCCTTCTGAACCCCTGCCGGGAATACTGGGCCGATATCCTGAGCCGGCGCGCCATGCACAGACTGACCCGCAAGATCACCCGGGGGAAAGTCGACGAGGATGCGCTGCACATGGAACTGGGACATCCGCTGCTGGCATCCCTGGGCGGTTTGGGAAAAGAATTTCTCGTCTCGATCAGCGCCACCGAAGCGCACATCGAGGACTGCTTCGTGCCGGTCAATGAGCACAGCCTGTTGTCCAGCCTTCAGGCGGACATTTTTTCTCTGCGCGACCATTCGGATTCGCAACCGGCGGATCGCGTCGCGATCGGGGATGCCGGCCCCACCGCGGTCGACGCCTCGATCCAGATACATGCCTGCCACGGTCCGCTGCGCGAAATCGAAGTGCTCCACGATCACCTGCTGGCCCTGTTCGAAGAACATCCGGATCTTCGGCCCCGCGATGTCATCGTGATGACACCGGACATCGTCGCATACACGCCTTACATCCGAGCCGTTTTCGATACGCAGAACGATTCAGGACGGACCATCCCTTACAGCATTGCCGACCAGGGTGCCGGAAGCAAAAAGGGTGTGCTGCGGAGTTTTTTGTCCCTGCTCGATCTGAAGGGCAGTCGATTCGAAGCCACACGCGTTCTCAGTTTGCTCGAATTGCAGGGCATCAAAGAGCGCTTCGACCTGACGGCGGCCGATCTGACGACGATCGAGCGCTGGGTTCGCGACGTAAACATCCGTTGGGGGCGCGATGCCGCGGGACGGATGCGGATCGGTTTGCCCGCCATGGCCGAAAACACCTGGCAGGCCGGCATCGACAGGCTGTTGCTGGGCTACGCCATGCCGGGCAACGACCGTAATATGTTCGACGGCATCCTGCCCTACGATCATATTGAGGGCAATGGGGCCCTGGTTCTGGGTCGGTTTATCGCATTTCTCCATCACCTTTTCGAGTGGTCGGAGCGACTCGAACAATCCCTTCCACCCGCACATTGGCGGGATGTCTTCATCGAGTTGCTGGAGCGCTTTATCGCCGTCGACGAGGAGGCCGAACAGGGAGGGCAGCAACTGCGCCGCATCCTCGAAAATCTCGGTTGCCTCGAAGAGCGGGCCGGTTTTGCGGTGCCGCTTGAGCTGGAGGTAGTGCGCACCCATCTCGAAAATACTCTCGAGCGCACCCACGCCGGCGGCGGATTTATCTCTGGTGGCGTGACCTTCTGCGCCATGCTCCCCATGCGCAGCATTCCTTTTGAAGTCGTTTGTCTGATCGGTATGAATACCTCGGCTTTTCCGAGGGAGGGCACCCCACTGGGATTTGATCTCATGGCCCGATTTCCGAGACCCGGCGACAGGTCGCGGCGCAGGGATGACAAGTACCTTTTTCTGGAAGCGCTGGTATCCGCCGCCCGGGTGTTTTACATCAGCTATGTGGGGCAGAGTGTTCAGGACAACAGCGACATCCCCCCCTCGGTGACAGTCAGCGAGCTGATTGACACGATCGAAGGCTGCTACGGCATTCCGGCGGTGGACCTGGTGGTCCGGCATCCTTTGCAGGCTTACTCGCCGCGCTACTTCGACGACAGCGATCCGGCGCTCTTCAGTTATTCGCTCGAAAATTTTATGGCCGCCTCCGGGTCCTATGTTTCAGACGGCCCACAGCCATTTTTCAAGGTTCCGCTGGCGCCCCCGCCGACGGAATGGCAAACTCTGCGCTTGGAGCAGTTGTGTCAATTCTTCTCACATCCGGCCCGCTTTCTGGTCGAGCAGCGGCTCGGCATCGTTCTAAAGGATAAAAATCTTCTGCCCCAGGACAAGGAGAATTTCAGTCTCGACGCCCTGAGTGGTTACCGCATCCGTCAGGATTTGATCGAAGCCCGACTTTCGGGTCACGACTTGGCCGACCATTTCCAGATCCAGCGGGCCAAGGGAGATCTGCCGCAAGGAAACATCGGCCGGATGTTCTACGGCGTCCTCGAAAAGCAGACCGAAGCCTTTGCCGCAAAACTGCTGGAGATCATCGCAGATGAACATGCCGAGAGGCTTCCCGTCGATCTGACCCTGTCCGGTATCCGCCTGACAGGTACACTAGAGGGGCTGTATCCTCAGGGGCGGATCCAGGTGCGTTTCGCACGGCGCAGAGCCAAGGATTACCTCGAGGCCTGGATTCATCATCTCGTCTTGTGTCGAACGACGGTGAACGGCCAGAACCCCCTGACCATCCTGGTAGGCGCCGACGGCATAGCCCACATCCGATCGGTCGACCGGCCGGATGAGATCCTTAAGGAAATTCTCGAGACATTTAAGGAAGGCCTATCCCGGCCATTGCACTTTTTTCCCGATTTATCGCTGCACTTCCTGAAGTCGACGGTTGAAAGCGGTAAACCGATAAACGCCGCCATCGAAACGGTCCGAAAAAAATGGGTCGGCACCGATTTCCAGAGAGGCGTGTCGGAAGATCCATACTACCGGTTGTGTTTTGGCTGCAGTGATCCGATCGACGAACAATTCGAAGGGTTGGCGAAAAAAATCGTTGCGCCTCTGCTGCGGCACATCGAAGAACTGCCCTGAGGGCTCACTCGAAGATACCGTCCTAATTTAGACGTTGATGCATCCCTGGGCCGCGTTGCGAAAACTCCTCATATACAAATGTTAAGGTGTTTTCAGGCCATACCGGCCAGGCGCCTCTACACCCAGAATTGCAAACTTGATTTATCGGGAACCTGAGGGTTTTTGTCAGGTGGGGTCGATTTTCAGCATGATCTTTTCAACCGCGTCCAAGGCGGCTTCCATGATGACGCCGAGATCCTTTTCCCCAAGCGCCAGACGCTCCATGACGGTATCATCCACCATGTACATGACCGTATCGATTCCGCTTTCGATGCGACCGGCCATGTTCATGGCAGCGGCCATGTGGGCGATGGTGTCGGCCATGGATACGATGGAGACGAGGCCGTCATCCGATGCGGCGTTTGGACGATGGTGATAGCGGATCGCTTTGGCAAGCGTGTCCGGAATCTGCCACTGCTGGCAGATGTCATAGCCGATTTCGGCGTGATCGAACCCGAGAATCCGATTTTCTGCGCTCAGGAAGGTCTTGTCGCCCGCGGCCATGAGTTCGTCGAACAGGCTTTTGCGGTTCAGCACCGGTCGGTCGAGCACGAGTTTGCCGACATCGTGAATGAGCCCGACCGAAAAGGCGTCGTTTTCAAGTTGCGGCATGTATCGCTGGGCCATTATTTTCGATCCGAACGCGACCGTCATGGAGTGGCGCCACAGTTCTCCGGAGTCCATCGCGTAGCCATGCAGCTTGTTGCCCAGCAGACTCGAGGTACCGGCCAGGGTGACCAGTTCGCCCAGCGCCTTGTCACCCAGGACGACTGCTGCATGTTGAATCGAGGAGACCTTGCCGCTCATACCGTAATAGGCCGAATTGGCTATTTTCAATACTTTGGCTGCGATTGCCGGATCGGTCTCAATCAATTCAGCCACCTTCTTGGTGCTCGAATTGGGATCAGCCATGATCTCATGGGCCTTGAAAACGATCTGCGGCATGGACGGGAGTCCACTCAGACTGGATAAGATCCGCTTTTTGAGCTCTTCAGCGGTTTTCTGATCATCCGCTTGCGCCGATGCCGGCGCTGGCGCAACAACGGTTTTCTCCGCCGTCGCTGTATCGCCGGAGGTGCTATCGCACAAGTTCAGTTCGATGCGATGACCACAATCTGGACAGGGAAAAGCCAATTTTTTTGAGGATGGTAGTTTGCCATCCGGAATGGTGTAGGTTTTGTGACAACCGCTGCACGAGAAATTCATCCTACGATCACCTCTGCTCTTATCGGTCACCAGCCCGGCTCGAATGGAGCCGGTCTCAAACGGTCCCTATAAGTGAAACCAATCGGTCAAAAGCGCCATGATTTGATGCCGGGCGATCCTATCGTCGGCGGGTGAAAAGAGTCCGACGCGCAGCGAGATTTTGGCTCCGTCTCCCCATGGCCACCAGACCGCAAAAAGAATTAAACCGTCGCTGTCGACGGCTGTGAAGATTTTTTGCCCCGGCATGATACCGAAGACCCTGTTTAAATAGCTCGAGAAATGCGGCGGGGCCTTGTCTATGGAGGCTATGTCCCATTGGGCGTCGAATTCCAGCGTCATCGGGATATACACCAGGTCCAAATCGCTGCGGTCGAAAACAACCAATGCGGTGCCGAATACCTCATCCCAGCACCAGGTGCAGTGAGACGGCACGTTCAGGCTGATCTTGGAGCAAATACCGCTAAATTTTTGCTGCATTGTCGACATCATCTCGGCTCCTGGCTCCTGCAAATAACATAGGTGTTGCCCAGACCATGACATCCGACAGACAAGCCGGTCAGACAGCGGGCACACCAAACCAAGGTTGACGCTGCAGGAATCATGCCGAACAGGTACCAACGAAATGACCTTCGACGACGGGTTCGCGAAAAAATAAGTTGGCAATTTGGGGCGTTGAGGCGCCCGGCCGGCAAGACGCGAAAACGCAGTCGGACGGGATGCATCGGCGTCTAAAATGAAACGTTATTTTTAAGCGAGCCCTAAGGGGCGATACAGTGAAAAAAGCTGAACTGTTTAAGCGGCAACACCCTGCCGGCTTGACACAGCGATGTGATAGACGTCAAAACTTTGACCCGTTGCCGTCGGGTGGAAACCTCTGTAGTGTTGTGTCATTTTTAAAGTGTCTCGACTGCTTTGAGCGACGCAATAGAATGCACCTAAGGTTCCAGTTCCAACGTTCAGGGTTGAGGCATGAACGCAATTTGAGGTTTCGGGTGTCGGCTATTAAAATTTCAATCGCGAGGTTATTTTCGGTGCTTGCGAAAACCGGCGGCGATCCAAAGAATGCCCCAAAAGAGGGCCACCGGACCGGCTCCGGCGTAAAGGTAGGGGGGAAGCTCCCGATGCCAGGGTTCGAAATAGACCGCCGTCAGAAAAAGCCAGGCGATCGAGCCCAGAATGGACAACCGCAGGGAACCGGAGAGTTTCAGATAAGGGCGGCCCTTCACCCGACCAGTGGCGACAGGTGTTTGTCGGCGACCGGTTATGCGCGGCAAAAAAACAATGGCCAGCACAATGAGAAGTATCAGCAGAATTTCCTGGATACCGGAAAACATGAGTCTCCTTGGAATACCGGTGGCGGCCGGCAATCGGTAAAACGCCGACCCACCTGAATCCGTCGCCCTTTTTTGTGTGCAAACGGCTGACGGTGTGTACCACAGGCGGCCGGTTTTCGCAAACCACGGACGGCGTTGTCGAAACTGTCCACGGCCGGAAAGGATCGTTTCAGTCGACACACGAATATGATATGGATGCGGCAACGTGACTTAGAAATTCTCGGTGAAAATAAGTATCCTATAGATTCAGCCGGGATTGTCTATTGAACCGATTGGGACTGAACAGCTGTTACCGGAACATTTCGGCCGAATTTTGAGGTCAACTCCTGCACCGTATCGCCACAGTCTATGCAACCGTTTGATGTGATCAAAACGCCCCTGACCGGCACGACCCTGATCGAGGCCAGCGCCGGGACCGGAAAGACGTATACCATTGCCGGCCTGTTCGTGAGGTTGGTGCTCGAGCAGGAACTCGAGGTGGAACAGATCCTGGTGGTGACCTATACGACGGCTGCTACAGAGGAGTTGAAAACCCGCATTCGAAGTAAACTGATCCAGACACGGCAGGGTCTGTTGCGGAGCGACAGTCGTGATCCCTTCATCCACCGTTTAATCGCTATCTTGCAGGACCCGGACGCCGCTGCAAAGCGACTCGATGGTGTGCTGGCGGATTTCGACCGGGCGGCCATATTGACCATTCACGGTTTCTGTCAGCGACTGTTGCACGAACACGCTTTTGAAACCGGTACGTTCTACGACACCGAACTGATGGCCGATCCGACCGTCTATTACCAGGAGGTGGCCGAGGACTTCTGGCG
>JBATHN010000153.1:0-3051 GCA_049666885.1 Desulfobacterales bacterium | reverse complement strand
AAAAAAGTTTCAATGGCCGTATCGATCGCCTCACGCAGGTCGATCGGTTCGACGTTCAGGCTGCCGCGTGCTGCATCGGCCCTGGCAAGTTGGAGAACGGCCTCGACGAGCTGGACCAGGCGCAGGGTTTCATCCTGCAGCAGCGCAAAAGTCGAGGCCGACGGCGGCAGCACGCCGTCGGTGAGGGCCTCCAGGTATCCCCGGATGTTGGTCAAGGGGGTTCGAAGCTCATGGGCCACGTCGATCATCAGGGTGCGACGCAGGTTTTCGATCTTCTCAAGGCTTGACGCCATCCGGTTGAAGGCTTGAGCGAGCTGACCCACCTCGTCCTGGGTGCCGACCGGTACCCGCTCGGCAAAGTTGCCCGCCGCAATTTCGCGGGTTACGACGGTCATCCGGGTCAAGGGAGCGAGGATTCTTCGCATCATTACGAAGCTGAGCACCACGGCCAGAATCACGGCCGCCAGGCTGGCCCAGAGCAGATAGCGGTGCACCGCACCGACGAACATGGCGTGCGCAGGTCCGGGGGAAATGTGGTATTTCTCCATCAGGGTGACGAAATAGCCTGCGGCCAGGGTATCGATCGAAAGCCACACGACGATAATGACGAAAGCGATCACCGCCAGGTTGACGGCCAGCAGCTTGAGGATCAGGTGCCGCTTCACGGGGGGGTCTCTCCTTCATGCGGCTGCCGGTCGACAAACCGGTAGCCGACACCGCGCACCGTCAGGATGTAACGCGGATGGGCCGTTTCCGGTTCGATTTTCTGCCGCAGCTTTCCGATGTGAACATCCACTACGCGATCGATCACCACGGCTTCGCCCAAGGGGTACAGCCGGTTCAACAGTTCGTCGCGGGTAAAATTCCGACCGGGGGCGGACATAAGAGCCTCGAGCAAGGCATACTCGTGCGGTGTGAGGGCAACCGACCGCCCTTTGACCCTGAGCCGGCGCTTTTCAAGATCCAGCTGCACGTCGGCGTGTAAGAGCGTCTTCTTTCTTTCGGTTGCCGGTTTGGACGATCGTCGCAGCACGGCTTTGACACGGGCAACCAGTTCACGGGGGCTGAAGGGTTTCACCACATAGTCGTCTGCCCCCAGCGTCAGTCCGGCTACCCGGTCGACCTCTTCGCCCCGGGCGGTCAACATGATGACGGGCACGTCGGAAAACCGCCGCAGACGGCGACAGATCTCCCAGCCGTCCATTTTCGGCAGCATCAGGTCCAGGATAACCATATCGGGCCGGTGCTGCTCGGCCAGAGAGAGGCCGGTTTTTCCGTCACCGGCCGTCAACACCCGGAAACGTTCACGCTCGAGGTAAAGTGCTACAAGAGCGGCCGTATTGGGATCATCTTCGATGACCAGAACGGTATTTCGATCTGAAGCAGTCATTTTTTATAAAATTCTGATCGAGGAATGGCACGGGTAAAAAACCCCATAGTTGCATAAACAACATGGTAAAGGATAGCTAATGGTTCGTAATTATATCCAATATCAAAGCAAAACCACTAATTTTAGGATATCCCCATCGGTGAATTCGAAGGATGGGATCGATTTTACCATGTTGTTTACCCTGCGGGAAAGCCGGAGGACTTCAGATCCTGCGTTGTCAAGGGATTGCGGTAGGAAGTTACAGCTTCACCCTTGACGCCTGGAGCCCTCCGGCTTTTGCAATGTTGGGGAAAAGTCAACCGCCGTTAAATTTTTTTGGGTTCGCAGGCAGCCCCGCATTGCACGAACGAATCACTTCTTTCCCACTGCAATGTCATGTGGTCGATGCCGAAGTTTTCAAAGAGATCATGGCGCACCTGTGTGATCAAGACGTCGTCGTCGATCGGATCAGGCTTGACGAGATGGGCGGTCAGGGCGGTTTCGGTTGTGCTGATCGCCCATATGTGCAGGTCGTGAACAGCCGTGACACCTGGAAGACGGGACAAATAGTCGCTAACCATCTGGGTGTCGATTCCGGCCGGAACGGCCTGCAGCGCCAAGTTCATCGATTCTTTGAGCAATCCCCAGGTGCTCACCAAAATGATGGCCACGATGGCGAGGCTGACCAACGGATCTATCCACAACCACCCGGTGGTCATGATACCGATGCCGGCCAGAACCACGCCGACGGACACACCGGCGTCTGAGGCCATGTGCAGAAAAGCCCCGCGTATGTTCAGGTCCTTTTTCCGGCCTGCAAAAAACAGCAGCGCGGTGACCGTGTTAATGACCACGCCGATGGCGGCCACGATAATAATCGTCTCGCCGGCCGCCGGTGCGGGTCTTTTGAAGCGCTGAACCGACTCCAACGCAATGCCGCCGACCGCGACCAGCAGGATGACGGCATTTACAAGCGCCGCGATTATCGTTGTACTTCTGTAGCCGTAGGTTCGCCTGGCGGTCGGCCGAAGACGGCTTAATACGCTTGCCCCCCAGGCGAGTAAGAGACCGGCGACATCGCTCAGATTATGGCCGGCATCTGCGAGAAGGGCAAGCGAGTCGGCTGTAAGGCCAAAAATGACTTCGGCAATGACAAAGCCAAAGTTCAGCACGACCCCGATCGCAAATGCCCGATTGTAATCCGCCGGCTCGTGGTTGTGTGTGTTGACCATCGATAACCAATATCCTCAGTCATGACATGAACAGTTTTTACCGCGGGCTTTTTCAAACGCTTCCCTTCCTTCCCTGACGGCAAAAACAGAAATAGCGACGGCACCGAGAGAATCGAGCCCGCCGATTCCGGTGACGGCATAGCCGGCGCTCGCCACCAACAGCACGAAAGACAGGTACAAACAAGTCTTGGTGCAGTTGGCATCGGCGATGATGGCATCCGACTGAAGCTGCCTTCCGACACGCATCTTAAAACTGATCAGAAACCCCATCGTGACAATCGATACAAGGGAAATAACGATCCCCCAGAAAGTCGTTTCCGGACGATGACCATGATAGAAATTGAGCGCGGCTGTCAAGATCAAGCCAAGGGCAAGCAGATAAAAGGCGCCGCCGGTAATCTGCAGCGCTGTGCGCTCGAAGGGATCGACATCCCCCGCAAGGTCGCGTTT
>JBATHN010000152.1:0-14809 GCA_049666885.1 Desulfobacterales bacterium | reverse complement strand
AGAAAGATTCGATCCCGGCCAATTGGGTTCTTCAGCTCTATCGTATTTATGGTTTCAATCCGGACTGGCTCGAGAGAGGCACGGGCGAGACCTTCCTTAAAGCAGACCGAGAAAAGGAAATAAAGTTCAAACACGTTCCCAAGGTCAAAGCGCGCCTCAGCGCTGGTGGCGGTTCTTTCGAGATCGGCGCTGAAATTCAGGGCTACTACGCTTTTCAAACCGAGTGGTTGCGAACCAAAGGCAACACAGATCGGATGGTTCTCATGGACATTTTCGGCAACAGCATGGAGCCCGAATTGAAGGACGGCGACAGTGTCCTCATCGACGAATCCCAAAAGGATATCCTGTCCGGGGCCGTTTTTGCCGTGGGTGTCGACGACACCATTTTGGTCAAACGCGTCGAAAAACATCCCAACACGCTGGTTCTGCTCAGCGACAACAGGGACTATGCGCCGATTTATCTCAAAGACAGCGAGTGCGAGAGTGTGCGTATCATCGGCAAGGTGATCTGGGTGGCGCGCGAGTTTCGGTAGGCTAATTTTTTTGACCTATATGTTTATAAAAGTAAACATAATATAAAGTTTTATAAACACAAGGAGGTGTAAAGATGCAACAACGGTTTTGTACCTGCGGATTTCCGGTCTGGGTTCAGTATCTATTGTCCGAAAAGAATTGCGGTACGATTTTCTGGTCGACTGTCTACCACACGGGACGGGTGCTCACCCGTTGTCCAAGCTGCGGACGCGCGCTGCACATCGACGATTTGAGCTGAAGTGTATTTTGAGGCCGGTCGGCGCTGCGAATCGCCACCGGAATAAATTTCGGCTTTTATTCAGCAGGAGGTCCAACATGACAAGGCTTTCAATCTACCCGAATTACGACGATCATTTTGAATATGACGGTGGCACCGCCATACGGCAGACCCGCAAGAAAGCCGATGAAACCGTGTGGCAGAACTGGCTGCTCTTTGATACCATCGAGGCCGCTTTGGAATACTTCAACGACTGCTGTGATGCCTGATGGGACGATGTCTCAATTTTTCTTACAAATAGGCGACCACGCGGATGATACCGATGCTGGCACCGGTGTCGTCCGTGGTGGTTGTGTCGCTTATCGAAATCACCTGCTGGACGTTGCTCTGCTCGAGAAAGCGGTTGACCGTTTGATCCAATTGCTCCAGTTCCTCCTTGACGTGAAAAACCTTGAGCGGGCTGGTGAAGGTTTTGACTTTGATCATTGTTAATCCTCCTGTTTCCGGTGGACGGAAAGGATTGCTGTATTTAACACGAAAATAGAATGTAGTACGGTAAAAAATGTGGGTGCCTCCACCCGGATCAACGGCTTCGAAAGACGGCTGAAAATCGCCGCCAACGGGTTCTAAACCCGGACCATGCTCGTCTTTGAATAATAGGTTTTACTGTATCTTGAAGGTTGTGTCTTCCAAGCAGCTTCGGCATAGGGTCCGGTCTAAGACCCCGTAAGCGGCTCAGACAGTCAGCCGCTATTCGCAACCGCTCATCCGGGCTCCGTCACGTCATTTTAATGCACCATGGCAGCCCGAAGGGCCATGTCCGTTTAAAAGTTAATCAGGTTATTTTTAAGGGGTAATACAATTTAGCGGGATGTCAATTCGGCCTTTGCTCAGTCCGGCCGGTAGGGTTGGACCCCTGCGGTGGTGCGGTGAAAATCCCGTTCGATGCTGCTGACGGCGACCATACGCCCCGAATCGAGATATGTCCTGTAGATCGGATCCTGCAAGTCGAGGGGCCGGGAGGCCAGGCGCTTATCGATTTCGGCGAGGGCTTCGACCGATTTGTCGCATACCGGATATCCTTTCTCATCGATATAAATACGCGGCCCAAAGGAAACCGGCGAGATGTTGTTGATGTCCACAAGCTTGATGTCACCAGCGTCGGTTAGAATCAGGTTACCGTCACCGGCAAGATCCGGAATATAACCGGTCTCACGAATCATCCGTTTGATATGGTCGGAAAACGTCTCGGCGCTGCTGCGGATGCGCTCCACCAGTACCTCCCGTTCGAGCGTCGGAGCGGCTTGGCTGCCAAGGCGCGGCCGCAGGAGGTTGTCTGCCAGTCGGTCGGCGTTGAGATATCCCCAGGGTTCAATATTCAGCCCTTCGACATATTCCTGCAGCCCGCAGAGCAGGATGTCGTGGTGGGCCTCCCATAGATAGCTGACAAGAAATTCATTCGAACGGGCGTAACCCTCAGGTCCCAAGTAACTGGCTACGATAATGACCCGCTGCAGTTCGGCATGGGCATCTCGGCGAGACGGGAAGCGGGTCCGGAATATCCGCAGCATTTTCAGTGGCTTCGCCCGCGGAAACCACTTGATGCCGTCCGATACGACACCGCTTTTTTCTCTTGCGACATCATCCGGATCAAGGACTTCCATAATGTGCGACCGGAGTCCCTGTCGGTAGTGGCGCCTGTAAACATAGCGGCCCGGTTGGCGGATGAAGTTCAAGCGCAGAACATCTTCTGCGCTCAATGATGGCTTTTCTCTGACGTCCTGAGTCATCGGTGCCCCTGAGTCATCAGTGCCATAGATGGGGATTAAACGATTAGGTCATCTGGTTTAAAAAGACGGTGCCGGAGATCATAGAACATGGGTGGGCTCTTTGGCAAGCGGTGGTCAACCAAAGAAGCAACTATAGGTGAAAATAAGAATACATTAAAGGTCCAGCAGGAACCGATACAGACGACGTCGTCCGGCCGCTGGATGGGATATGGCTTCCGGTGTCAAACTCGGTGGTCAAGAAAAAAATAAAGGGACACGGTCATTTTGAAAGGAAGCTCTAATGTCAGTTTCAGTCGTTCATCCGCCTGTCCCAGTCATATTCCGGTGCGGTGACGATATGTTCCATATGCTGGATTCGGCGTTCCAGTCGCTCAAAACGATGTTTCAGACGCTTCAGGGCCCGGTGCCGGTTACCGGTGTAACTGTCGTAAAACTCCTGTTCCTCTTCGCTGCGAAGAGGAATGACCGGCTCGGGTTTCATCAGCAATGCCGCCAGGAGGTAGAGCCCGGTAATCGGCCAGAAGCCGGTCAAAATAAGAAGTCCCACCGCAATGGTCCGGGTCCAGACAACAGAGAAATCAAAAAACTCGGCCAGGCCTCGGCAAACCCCCAACAAGACGCCATGGCGTGAACGGTACAGCCCGTTTGAAAACAATTTTTCAATCGGTCTCATAATCGGCTCTCCCTTTCCTCCTATCGAACAGAATGGTCTCCAGCGCATCCACGCGCTCTTCCATTCGGGTCAGTTTTTGGTAAATTTCCTGTGTCATTCCGGCCTCATCGGCTTCATTTTGGCGGTCTTTACGGGAAATACCTCCTTTGATGAGCCGTATACCCATCAAGATCGTGGCCCCGATTACGGTCAGTGACACGACAATGCCGCCGAAAACGATCGCGGTGATGAAAGCACCCTGCATGCCTGACGGTCCTCCCAAAAATTTTATTTGTGCGCTGCCGGACCGTTGTTAGCTGCCGGCATGAAAATAAGTAATATGCGGCTACACATTTTGGCTGGCTGCCGGCCTTTTCATGGCCTGCAGTTCGGCCTCAATTTCCTCATCCGCACCCAGTTTGTCAAGCTCTTCCTCGAGATCGCTTTTACGACCGACATTCACCAGGTCGGCTTCTGACTCCATGCGGTCGATCCGGCTTTCAAGCTCTTCGAATTTGACCATTACCTCAGTGCTGTCCGCTCGTCGGATTTCCTGCTGTGCCCGTATTTTCCTGCGGGCATGGACATGACGCTGGATCAATACCCGCTGTTTGTCGCGCGCGGATTTGAGTTTTTCCTCCAACTGGCGAATGTCTTCGTGATACTGAACGACCAAGTGATCGAGTTCGTCGCGCTCTTGCTGAAGGTTCTCTTGCCGCCGGGTATAGCAGCGTTTTTCAATGAGGGCTTCACGGGCGAGATCATCCCGGCCTTTACGGACGGCCAATGCGGCTTTGTCTTCCCAATGCCCGGCCCGGCCGACAATTTCCTCCAGTTGACGCTGAACCTTCTTGCTTTCAGCCATGACCCCCGCGCAGGCGGCCTTGAGCTCGACAAGCGTGTCTTCCATTTCCCTTATCATGAGTTTGATCAGTTTTTCCGGATCCTCGGCCCGATCGAGCATGGCGTTGATGTTGGAGCTGATGATGTCACGGAAGCGTGTAAATATGCCCATGGTGTACCTCCTGAATGGTTTTTACACCACTTATAGCAGATTGCGTGCCAAATAAAACGATAAGGGCGGAGTGTTGATTTCCCAACCGGGATATCTTTTCTGTCGCTTTAAAAGGAAATGGCCTTGAGTTAAATTTAATCATTTATTTCGATTATTTATACCTAAGTTTTTTCGTGCAACCCTCTTGTTGAGCCGTGTTTTTCAAAGGGATGCCTTGTCGATTGATTGACATTTCTTTAAATTGATATAATTAATGGCTTGTAAAATAAACTTAATTATATACATAATTGACTTATATTTGGTTAAATTTACCATGTCTATTATATCCAACACTTCCGCAAGCCATGTCAGTCGTCTGAGTGGCGGTATGCGCGAGGCCCTGGGTCAATCCGAGGTTTTTTTGGCATTCCAGGAACGCCTTTCCTATGTCGCTGCCGTGAACCGGCCGGTCCTGTTGATCGGTGAGCGCGGCACCGGCAAGGAGTTGGCAGCCTCTCGCTTGCACTACCTTTCGCGCCGCTGGCAGGGTCCGCTCATTGCCCTGAATTGTGCTGCCCTTTCGGCGGCGCTGATCGAATCTGAGCTGTTCGGCTACGAGAGAGGGGCCTTCACGGGTGCCACCCAGCGTCGGAGCGGACGCTTCGAAGCGGCCGACGGCGGCACGCTTTTTCTGGACGAAGTCGGAAACATTCCCATTGAGGTGCAGGAAAAAATCCTGCGTGTGGTCGAATACGGCACCTTCGAGAGAGTGGGCAGTACCGAGCTCATCGAAGCGGATGCCCGCATCATCGCAGCCACCAATGCGAATCTGCCTAATCTCGTTCGCTCCGGTCTTTTCAAGCAGGATTTACTTGACAGGCTGTCGTTTGAAGTGCTGTTTTTGCCGCCGCTGAGAGAACGACGCGAAGATATTCTCCTTCTGGCCAATCATTTCGCGGCGCGCATGTCTTTTGAATTGGGGCGGGAAGGTATCGCGCGTTTCAGCGACAAGGCCGCCCGGGCTCTCGAAGAGTATTCTTGGCCGGGCAATATCCGCGAGCTGAAAAATGTCGTCGAACGCGCTGTATACCGTTCGGACGCTTCTGTCGTGACCACAATAACCTTCGATCCCTTTGATAATCCGTTTGAAACACGGTCTGCCGATCCCTCACCGGCAGCTACATCAGAGCAAGTTGCCGATGCCGTTCGGGTGTCAAAGCCAAAAACCTTCAAAGAGACGATTCATGAATACGAGCGGCAACTCATGAGAGAGGCCTTGCAGGCAGCGCAGTTCAATCAGAAAAGAGCCGCCGCAATGATGGGTTTGACCTATCATCAATTTCGCGGACTGTACCGGCGGCATCGTGCGCATCTTTTATAAGTTCATGGGCAACTTTATGTCAGGAGGGAAGAAAGTTTGAGGAAATCACCTGTGAGATCGCAAAATTATTTTGCTACCGGCGTTACTATGGTGGCGTCGTTGCGCACGAAACGAGATTTTTCTGCGGGGCGAACGGATTGCACCACGTCGTGAAAATCGGGCGGCGGCCATCATCCGGCAAATGGTTTGTCAGCGCAATTCGGTATTTCGGCCGCCAAGATATGGTTTTCGGTCGGCTGCCGGATATCGATACCGGTAGATAAAAGGTGATTAGAAAATGTCGTTTCTCAACGACTCTTTGAGCATGTTGGCGGCAATCTTGTCGGCCCTTATATCGTATGTGCCGTTTTCGATCTGCTGCTTCAACGCAGCGACTTTGTCTTCACGGATGTCGGGCAGGTCCTGCAGAGTTTTCTGGGCTTTTTGCAGGTCCCGAGCGTTTTGAGAGAGTTCGACATTGTCTTCGCCGACATTGGCTCGCCCCTTCTCACCCTCGGTTTCGGCCGTCTGAGCATTCTGCTGAACCTGGCTGACATACGGGGTTATTTGAATCGGATTCTTTTCCGTGATTTCCATTGCGGGACTCCTTTTTATCCGATCTGTTCGACCATCGGATCCTGTTGCCTAAAAATTAGTTTCTCCGGGGTCGCGTTGCGAGATGCACGACTGCCTGCATTTGTTATCGGTCGATTCCCGCAGGGCTTTAGCGAATTTTTTAACAAAGGTGATTTTTTTTGACGTAGACGGATCATTCTCCGCCGTCTTTCGTCTCGAGCCGACGGGAACCGAAGATTGGAACGTCTATCTTCAGGGCCGTGTGCCGTGCCTTGACGGTGTGGACCCGGTTGTCTTCCGTGATTTCGAAGGCTTCCAGATATTTTCGGTTCTCGAGTTCGCGCAGACCGCTCAGCACTTGGGTCCGAAGGCGGCCGGGTGCTTGTTGAGTGTCGAGATTGACTGAACGCGCCAGACGGTGGAGATCGATCGAGAGTGTCTTTTCGTATTGGCCTTGAAAAAAACGGTAAAAGGCCTTACTGACGTCGCCTTTAAGGACAGACCGAAAGCGCAGGTCGATGTTGGTCACAAAGCTCTCGGCATACATTTCGATAAAATAGGGATTCACCGCAATCCGAACGATTCCGCTCTCGCGATCCAAGTCTCCGAAGCTGAGGATTGAACCGGTCATCTCCTTCAAGCAGCGCCGTTTTTTGCCGCTGCCGCTTGTCAGCTCCAAGTCGATACGAGTTCCTGCCAGACGCTGAATGCTTCTCCAGATCGCCGTGAAGTTGGCCGCGGTGGGGGTAACGCCGGCGATACCACTTAGTTCAACCAGTGTTGATTCGAACGCCTCATTTTGGTAACGGCTCATCAGGCTCAGGAGACAGAAGAGCACGGTCTCGTCGAAAATTACAAGCAATTCGCCCACCACGCGCATCCGCCCCCAGGTATTCACATCGCCTGAATCGAGCCGGACAAGCGGCCAGTCTTTCGATTTCGCTCGGTTCTTGAAGTGAAAGGGGGAGACCCGGGTCAACATCGTCGGCATGAAACTGAAAAACCGTTGAACCGGCGGTTGGCGGCTGAGGTGCCTGTCGACGAACAGGGCCGCCTCCCGGATCATTCGACGGCCGATGAGCTGCTTGTCCACAAAAGAGAGAGTACCGGTTGTTTTGTCAACCGGAGAAAGAGGAGGATCCGGTGGCGTTTTCATCTCGGGCCCCGTACCATTTTGTTGATCGTTTTAAGCATCATAGAAGAAAATCGGTAGTGTGTCAAACTTGCGCCTTGTCTGCCAATAATTCTCGATGAATGAATCTAAAACGCATAGCTTTCATGTCCTACCAAACCCTTCTTATTGTTCGATTCGACCAATGCGCTCAAGCAGTTGATCACTTCAAAACCCGGTCACCCGGTTCCACGTAAAGGTTCACCGAGAAACGCTGCGGCTCTGCAGCCGCCCTTTTGACCTGGATTTTTTTTCATGCCGTATTAGATTAGTACGATATTAAGGTGGGCGCGTCTGTCCGGATAAGCGGTTTCGAAAGACGGCTGAAACTCGCCGCCAACGGTCTCTAATACCGGATCAGTCCCGTCTTCAAACAATGAGTTTGGATGCAGCTTGAAGATCGTGCCTTCCAAGCGGCATCGGCATGGGGTTCGGTAGACTTTTTTCTCTTGACAAATATTCAACCATATCAGCCCGTTGGCGACTCAGACAGTCAGCCGCTGTTCTCAACCGCTCATCCGGGCTCCGGCGTACCATTTTCATGCACCGTGGCGGCGGCCATGAGCGTTTAATCCCTAAATGGTATCGGCCAGAGAGATGACCGTTTAAAACTCAGAACAGAAGGGAGTCTGCCATGTCAAAAGCGATTGTTATCAATCAAACCGGTGGCCCCGAGGTGCTGCAGTGGGTCGATTATGACCCCGGACCGCCGGGACCCGGCGAAGTTCGACTTCGCCACGAAGCCGTTGGGCTGAATTTCATCGATGTCTATCATCGCACCGGTCTTTATCCGTTGCCTTCCCTGCCGGCTGTGCCGGGCATGGAGGGCAGCGGTACGGTTGAGGCCGTGGGCGACGGCGTTACCGAGGTGGCTGCGGGTGACCGCGTGGCTTACGCCGGCCTGCCGCCAGGGGCTTATGCCCAGGTGCGCCGGATTCCGGCCGACCGCTTGGTTAAACTCCCGGAGAGCATCACGACACGCCAAGCGGCCGCCATGATGCTGCAGGGGATGACAGCCCGTTATTTGCTGCGCGGTTGTTTTGACGTCAAAGCCGGAGATACCATTCTGATCCATGCGGCTGCGGGTGGCGTGGGATCAATCGTCTGCCAGTGGGCCAAGCACCTCGGCGCTGCCGTGATCGGCACGGTCGGCTCGGAAGAAAAAGCGGCCACCGCCACCGCCAACGGCTGCGATTATCCGATTCTCTACACGAAAGAGGAGTTTGTCGCGCGCGTCAAGGAGATAACGGAAGACAGGGGCGTCGACGTGGTTTATGACTCCGTGGGTCAGGCAACCTTCATGAAGTCGTTGGATTGCCTGCGGCCCCTGGGAACGATGGTGAGCTTCGGGCAGTCCTCCGGACCGGTCGCGCCGCTCGAGCTCGGCCACTTGTCGGCCAAAGGGTCTTTGTTCCTGACCCGGCCGACATTGATGACCTACACCGCGAAACGGGAAAATCTCCTGATCCATGCACGGGATCTCTTCGAGGTCGTCGAAAAAGGGGTTGTCAAGGTGGAAATTCGACAAACATATCCGCTTTCCGATGCAGCCCGGGCACACCGTGATCTGGAAGGCCGTCGGACAACCGGATCATCAATCTTGCTGCCGGAATAGATGGGCCTCGCACATCGCGGGCAGACGATGCCGGCACCACGGCGTCGGTTGGAAACGAAAACACCCGTCAAGACGGTTAGTGCCGCCCGACGCCAGCATCGTTTGCCGGACAGAGGCGAATCTTTTCGTTTCGGTTTTTATAATACATTTTTATTTGCGAACTATCGGCGGTTGCGAAACGTCCGCAATGCCGGCCGCATCCACGGAAAAAAGAGAGTTGAGTGTCTGCAGCATGTGCAGCGGATTGACGTTGACCCCATTGACCTTGATACCCCAATGCAGGTGCGGCCCGCTGACTCGCCCGGTGGCGCCGGCAAGCCCGATTACCTGGCCTTTTTCGACCAACCGGCCCGGGGTGACATCAATGTGGCTCAGATGAGCGTAGGTGGTGAAAAGCCCGCTGCCGTGGTCGAGAATAACGATGTTGCCCGAATAAAAAAGGTTTTTCGCCAGACCCACGATGCCGGTATTGGCAGCGTGAATCGGGGTGCCGGTTGCGGCCCTAAAGTCGACCCCGCCGTGGTAACTCTTCAACTTGCCGTTCAGCAGACGCCGGGTTCCATACGGACTCGTCACCAATCCATTCAGGGGACGTTGGAACGGTTCGTCCCAGAGTCGCTGCGGACGGCTGGCGGCATAAACGGCTCTGACTTCTTCGCCTTCCCGCTTGATCCTTTCCACGTCCTTCGGCGTTGGGGTTACCCGGCTGGGGGTGACCTGCAATTTTTCCGATTTGAAGCGGCGACTCAAAATTTTAAGCGAAGCAGTGAGTTCGTGGTGCCCTTTGCGGTCGCTCCAGCCCAGGATGGTGTTTTCTGTTCCGGGATTGCTGTGGTAAGGAATAGGGATGAGCCCGATCAAAACGTCACTGCCTTTGCGCGGATGCTCAAAAAGCGGGATGAGAGTGTCGTGAAACCGGAGTTGGATGTCGCTAGCCGGCTGCTCCGGGTGCCGGATGGTGATTTCCATCACCGCAACATCACCCACGGCGGCGGTTTCAGGGATCAGCCGGAGAGCGAGACCGTCTCCGGCGCTGACAGTTGCGGCGAAGACGGGACATTTGCCCCAAACAACGATGGCCAAAAAACCGGCCAAAACAGGCGGAACAATTTTACGTAACATCACCCATAATCGAAAAAATTTTAAATTGTGCAAAGCGCATAGATAAAATTCTCCCACAACGAAAATACCACCTTTCTTCCGGTTCATGATTTCGGTTTCTTGTTAAAAAGCGTGGTTCCTAAAGCGGATCGGTCGGTGGCGATCGTCTTTACCCGCAGCCGGCTACCGGCGGTTGTCAAAACAATGCCGCAAAGAATCAATACGATGCCCGGAATATGATACGCTTGCAAGCGTTCGTCCAAAAATATGATGGCCAATGTGATGCTGAAAACCGGCATGAGGTGGACGAAAATGCCGGCTTTGTTGGCCCCGACGACAGCCACGGCCTTGTTCCAGAATATGTACGCCAGGACCGAAGCGAACAGGGCGATATAGAGTACCGCACCGGCCGTGCCTTTGTCGACCATAAAGCCGGCGCCACGGGAGATTTCCCAAAAATAAAATGGGCTCAAGAACAACAATCCGGCGGCAATGATAAATCCCAGAAAACCGATCGGATCCAGATGCGGGGGGCGTTTGCGAAGCAAAACCGAGTAAACGGCCCAACTGAAGGCAGCCGCTAACGTCCAGAGGTCGCCCTGGGAAAACCGGATGCTAAAAAGCAGAGCCGGCTCGCCGCGGGTGATGATCCAGATCAATCCAGCAAATGACAGCAGTCCGCCGAGGCACTGCAGGACGGATATTCTTTCCCTGAATCCGACCCACGACACGAAAACGATAAAAACCGGTGTGAGTGAATTGATCAAAACGGTGTTGATGACGGTGTTGGACTGCAGGGCCAGATAAATGAAGGTGTTAAAATTTGTGACCGAAAGGATCGCCAACAGACACAATAGCTTCCAGTGAAGCCGGATCAAAGCCCTTTGCCGCATCATCGGCCGCAGGGCGAAAGGAAGCAGCAGTGTCAGGGCGACGGCCCAGCGCCAAAATGCCAATGAAACCGGCGGGACAAGACCGTGTATCCCCCTTCCAATAACAAAATTTCCCGACCAGAACAACACGGTCAATGTCAGCAGTGCATAAGGCATGATGGCTATATTGACCTTATAATAGACATGGTTTACCCAATGTAAAACCGCTATCATTTCGATTGCGTTGCGGACCAACCGCTTTTTCAGGCCGCCCATATAGGAAAACAGTAAAAAAGTGCGGAAAACCAACGGATACGCTCAACCGTTCATTACACTGGACCGGATTACGATTCGGGTCAGGGACCGACGCCTTTTCTCGGGAGCCAGCTGGGAAATCACTTCCGGCCAGAACTGGGCGGTCATTGGACCCAACGGTGCCGGCAAGACATCCCTGGTCAGGGCCCTCGCCGGACAGGTGCCGGTCGTCGATGGTAACATTAAATACCATGACCCTGGTCTGGTGCCGTCCGCTGTCGGTTATCTGTCGTTTGATTCCCACCAAAATCTGATTGCCCGGGAAGAGAGCCGGGATGATTCCCGTTTTTTCAGTGGCGATTTCGACAGCTTTCTTTCCGTTCGGCAGCTCCTTCTGTCGGTGGTGCCGAATTCGGGTTTTCAGACCCCGGCGCTCGATCGGGTCGCTGACCGGCTGGAAATCGCCGGGTTGCTCGACAGGCCCGTGCGCCGGCTTTCCACCGGTGAAATACGCCGAGTGCTCATGGCCCGCGAAATCCTCAAATCACCCCGCCTTCTCATCCTGGATGAACCTTTCGAGGGGTTGGATACGCAGGGGCGCCGGCGGATAAAGGCCGTTATCAGGGCAACGATCAAAGGGCAGATCCCGGTTATTTTGGTCACTCATCGCCTGGCCGAGATTCCTTCCGCCGTGAGCCACATCCTGGCAGTTAAAAACGGTCGCATCTTGTATCAGGGGAAACGCCCGGCAACTCAGAGCCGTCAAGAACTGGAGCGCCTCTACGCACCTGAAAAACGTCGTGAGGTCGCACTGCCGGTTCGCCCGCAGCCCCTGGTCTACGGCCAAAGGGCGGCCGGGCGTGTGCTGATCGACATGCAACAGGTGACGGTGTGTTACGGCAATGTGACGGTACTCGACAACCTGAACTGGACCGTAAGGGCAGGTGAAAATTGGGCCATTGTCGGTCCGAACGGTTCGGGCAAAACAACTTTGCTGAGCCTCGTGGCTGGCGACAACCTCCAAGCTTACGCCAATTCAATCGAATTGTTTGGACGCCGTCGGGGTTCCGGTGAAACCATCTGGGACATCAAGCAGCAGCTTGGAATGGTCTCGGCCGAGTTTCAAATTCGTTACCGCAAACCGCTTCGTGCCTTTGAGGTCGTTGTGTCGGGATTTTTCGATTCGGTTGGTCTTTACCGTCAGGCTTCGTGCCGGCAGTGTCGAATCGCTTTTGCGTGGATGAAACAGCTGGGATGTGCCGACAGGGCTAAACGGTTTTTTCAAAACCTATCGCAGGGAGAGCAGCGGTTGGTTTTGCTCGCACGGGCCATGGTCAAGTCGCCGTTGATGTTGATTCTGGATGAGCCGTGTCAGGGCCTGGACCGATTCGCCAGAAACCGCCTCCTCGATCTCCTCGACCGGATGGGGCGTGAATCTGAGACGTGTCTGCTCTATGTGACCCACTATCCAGCCGAGATTCCGGCGTGCACCACCCACGTTCTGCGCTTCGTGATGTCGACAACCGGGGGGTATCGAGCTCGTCAGGCAACCCTTACATAAAACTACGCCAAAATGGCACTGTTTCTTATTGATCAAACTGGACTCTTCGGCGGCCAGCGGTGGTGCTTAACAGCAATCGGGTGTGATTCTTGGCCGGCTCCTCGTCGATCATGCCGTTTTCCTCGATATCGGCCACAAACATCTTGACCAGATCCGGACACAGCTCGTGGCTTGCCATCCGGCGCAGGATGACAAACGCTTCGGCACAGGTCTTTCTTTTCTGATAGGGACGATCAGTGGTAATGGCGTCGAAACAATCGACAACACTGATAATTCTGGCGCCCAGCGGAATATCAGCGGACTTCAGGCCGCACGGATACCCCGACCCGTCCATCCGTTCGTGGTGGTAATGAATGTAATCGAGCACGGGCAAAAGGCTATCGATTCCCTTCAGCAGGGATACCCCGATGTCGGGATGCCGACGAACTTCCGCCAACAACTCCCCTGCCAACTGGTCGGTTTGGTTGCTGAATATGCGGTCGCTGAGGCCGATTTTACCGATATCGTGCAGCAAACCGCCAATGCCGATGTTACCGATTTCTTCTGAGGGCAGTCCCAACCGCTTTGCAAGCCGCATGGCATAGAGCGCTACCCGCCATGCATGTCCCTCGGTATATTGATCTTTTATTTTGAGTGCGGAATTAATGGCACTTAATTTTTGAAAATCGGAAGCTAACGCTTCCGAAAAGGTGCTTTCCATTTATTGTCGTTTATCCGTTTTTATAGAGTTCAGCCGCCTGGCAGACGATTGATGGTCTGGTTTTTCATTCCAGCCGCTTCAATTGTCACAAATCCATTTCTTCACGGTAAAACCGTTCAAACGGCGGTGTAAGTCAGTGGGTGTATAGAAAATGACATACCGGATGTCAACTCAAAAAATTCATATATTTTTTCAGGAAATGGGCGGTGTGCGACATTCGTGTTTGGTGCAGGATTTCGGCCGGGGATCCGGTCACCACAACCCGGCCACCGGCATCGCCGCCCTCCGGACCCAAATCGATCACATAGTCGGCCGATTTGATCACCTCCGGATTGTGTTCGATCACCGCCACCGTGTTTCCGCTGTCTACAAGGGTCTGAAGGACATCCACAAGCCGCCGGATGTCGGCCACGTGCAGCCCCGTCGTGGGCTCGTCAAGGATAAAAAAAGTGTGACCGCGGGCCGGTTTTGCCAGCTGCCGTGCCAGCTTCATGCGTTGGGCCTCACCGCCGGAAAGCGTGGGACTTGGCTGGCCCAGCTCCAAATAGCCGAGACCGATGTCGCATACAAACTGCAGCGCCTGTCGAATGACGGGCACGGCCGAGAAAAATTGAAGAGCTTCGGCAAAGGTCAAAGCGAACACTTCTGCAATCGACTTTCCCTTGAACCGCACCTCGAGGGTTTCACGGTTGAAACGGCTGCCGCCGCAGATGTCGCACGGCACATAGACATCGGGCAGAAAACTCATGGCGACCTTGGGATGGCCCTGACCCTTGCAGGCCTCACAGCGTCCGCCGGCGACGTTGAAGGAAAACCGGCCGGCCTTGTAGCCGCGGGCGCGCGCTTCGGGTGTTCCGGCGAAGAGCTTGCGGATGTCGTCTAGAAAACCAACGTAGGAAGCCGGCACGGAACGCGGCGTGCGGCCGATGGGGCTATGGTCGACTTCCAGCACCCGGCTCAAGTCCTTCCAACCGGTGATGTCGCGGCAGCCGCCGGCCGGTAGATGTTGCTTTCCGAGACGATTGCGCAGTCCCTTGTACAGCGTTTCCTTCAAGAGTGAAGACTTTCCTGATCCGGATACACCGGTTACACAGGTCAGTGTGCCGAGAGGAAAGCGGACGTCGATCTGTTTGAGATTGCGGGCCGACGCGGACTGCACCACCACGGCCGGCAACTCGCGGTAGGGCCGTAGCCGGGCGGAAATCTTGCGCGGGTGCCCGTCGAGGCAGGCGCCGGTGACCGATGACGGTGCGTTTTTCACGTCATCGAGGCCGCCGGTGACCACCAAACGGCCGCCTTCCCGGCCGGCGCCGGGGCCCAGGTCGATGATAGTGTCCGCCGCACGGATGGTCTCCTCGTCGTGCTCCACTACCAGGATGGAATTGCCGCGGTCCCTCAGGGTTTTCAATGC
>JBATHN010000151.1:0-6168 GCA_049666885.1 Desulfobacterales bacterium | reverse complement strand
GCCTTGGAAAGTGCCGCAATGCAACGGGCATCGCTCGTATCTTTAAACGCCGGGAAGAAGAGAAGTAGTAATGCAATTATCTTCGGCTTGATGGAGGTTCATGACAAGGTTGCCCAAAACGTTAACCCTCAATTACTGGAGGTCATTATGTGGCAGAAATACCAGATCAGCAAAAACGACGCATCCGAAAAACTTCATATACGGGAGTTCGCAGTTCTGGAGAACGTTCCACGGTTGAGTGAAATTTCCGACATCAACCAGGAAGGATATGCTTTGCTTTGCGAAGAGAGCTATGACAGTCAGGATGTCGCTTCGGCTATCCTGGAAGGCAAGACGGCATTGATCGACGTTTTACGAACGCAAAACATGTATCCGATCAGCGTCTACGCCGAGGCTATTGCTGAATCGGTCATCGAACTTTACGATTCCGGAGCACAGAACTCGGTCGAGTTGCTGTTCGATGATACCGACCTGCTTGACTGAGGGCATTCTTTACTTTCATTTCCTTAGGGCCGACGGCACTTTTCGATCTGAGATGAATGCTTCTGAGATCTGCCGTTGTGTGAAAACGCGTTGGTTACAAACCCAAAATTGCGTCTGTAATTGAGCCGTCACGGCAATTGTGTTATGGGTGTCTCAGGTTGACTTTTCTGGAGTCGGTTTAACCCTTCGTATTTGGAGTGCCCGCCGTGACGGTTGATGCCTTTACCTGCCAATGTGTCAGCGATACCCTCGACGGATTGCGTGACGGGCTGTCCCACTTCTCCGGCCCAAGCCGCGCTTCTGTGATATACGCCATTGCGCCCGATGACCCCGTCTTTATCTGTGATCCCCAAAACCTTCTTCGGGGGCACGAGCCCAGATTCAAAGAGCTTTACCTGGACAACGATCATTGGCGATGTGATGTCCCCATCAGTCCCGACAAAAACAGGTTCAGCTACATGCTGCCGGAAAAGAACCTTCAGTTGGCCGGCCTTATATCCTGCGGCGGACGCTCCGGTTCGGTGTTTTTCCAAATGTGGTTTACCGATCACCATCCGGACATGTGTTCCATCGGACCAACCGAGCGTTGGTTGGAACACGCGGCCTGGCGATTTTCGCACGATATTGCCAATGACAAAGAACTTTACACCGGCATATCGGGCGGTTTCTTGCGCGAATTCGCCAGCCACGCCGTTCATGACTACATCGTTGACCGGATGAATGTCATCTTGGGATGGGACAGTCATCTGCGGATTTACCCGATTCTGGACGCGATTCTCGGGATTTCGCGCACGCGTGAAGAACAGATGATGCCCAGAGGCGAGCTGGTTTTTGTCGAACGACCTTTGCTGGGAAGTATCGACTATCTGGCGCGATTCCCGGAAATGGAGCAGCCGTTGCTCGACAACTTCAAGCATGTCCGCAAGATGCTTCAGGCCGTGGAGGATTCCGATCGTAAGCTCGTTTCAGACGGAAAGAATATCGTCGGCATTAACGCCGGCGGCAGGATGCCGCCTTTCTTTCTCACGGCAGATTTCAGGGGCAATTTCGGCTTCCTCAGACTCAACGCGGATGAGGTGTGCAGCTTTTCCGACGGCAGTTTTAAATCCACTACCCGAAAGGCCAAGCTGGTTCAAGTGGAGGAGGCCTTGCTCGAAGCGCAACTCGACCATCAGGTCGGCAGCCATCTGCTCAAAATAACGGCAGCCTTGGTCCATGGCGCTGAAGAATCGAAATCCGGGTGCACACTGGTCATCGACCTCAACCAGGAACCGGTCATCATCTCCGGCCAGAAACTGGCCGAGCCGCTCGACCTCCAACAGCCACATCTATTGGAACTGGCGAAGTCACTGTCCAAAGTCGACGGTGCCCTTCACATCGGTCAGGACCTGCATCTGCACGGATTTGCATGTCTGCTTGACGGCCGGGCGATACCGGGAGAGGATCGAGCCCGGGGGGCACGTTTCAACTCAGCCCTGAGATTTACGGCCGAGCGGTCGAATATTCTCGTCGTGGTGGTATCGGTCGATCGGCCGGTTGCCATTATTCAGGAAGGTGTTGAGATCAGTGCGCAGTGTCAGTGGGCTCCCCTCACGAGTTGCCTTTTCCGTCCGTTAACTCTCGAAGCCTGGATCGGTGGCAAAAAATCCGGAATACTTATTACAGGTGAGACCTGAAGCCATTCATATTTGCATTAAAGGCACAGGTCAGTTTTCGTTCCAGAAATATGGCCTCTGCTGCAAGTTCAAGGAAATCAGCGGCATCGCGCAGAGGCGAACTCCTCTATGCCGCACAAGCGATTCCGCAGAACTGTTACGTCTTTAGTTCACGCCTGCGTGATTGACGCCGAAATTGCAGCAAAGGGCCATTTATGGTCGGAAACTCAATAGTTTTCAGCCAAAAGTTCAAAGTAGGCCTGCGGATGATCACAGGAGGGGCAGATTTCCGGTGCTTCGGCCGCTTCGATGACACGACCGCAGTTGCGACATTTCCACAGAACCGTCTGCGTTTTTTTAAAGACGGTGGCGGCCTGAACGGCCTCGATTAATTTGTTGTAGCGGCGTTCGTGCCATTTTTCGACTTCCGCGATCTTTTTGAAGGCCCGCGAGGCGTCCTTGAAACCCTCTTGGTCGGCCACGTCGCCAAATCCCGTGTAGAGGGTCGTCCACTCCATGCGTTCCCCGGCGGCGGCCGACTTCAATTGTTCGAGCGTACCGCCAACGACACCGGCCGGGTAACCTGCCGTGAAGGTGGCCTCACCCCCCTCCAGTTGGCGAAAAAAAACCTTGGCATGTTCGAGTTCGTTGTCGGCGGTTTCCATGAAAATGGCGCTGATTTGCTCGTACCCCTCTTTCTTGGCGATTTTGGCGGCCATGGTGTAGCGGTTGCGCGCCTGGGACTCGCCGGCGAATGCTGCCAAGAGATTCTGTTCGGTTTTAGATCCTTTCAAAGATGCCATCTACGCCTCCTTCTGTTACCCGACGGGTTAAAGAAATGAATTTCCGTTAAAAATTAAATAAAGGGGTCGCCGGTTGACTTTTAGGGAGCTTAGGCAATTGAACATTTGATGTCAAGGTCAAGGAGTACCGCTGTTAGTTTCTGTCGATAAATAGCCCCTTACCGCGGTTGCACGATGAGTTAGGTGTTATCGGACGCCGGTGTCTTTTCCTTGAAGCCACCGGATCGCTTCCACCGCCTCTGACCGGTCGAAATAGCCGATATCGATTCCTCCGAATAAACCGAACAGACCGATACTCGTTCTTTCCCACGCCTTGCTGCCGATGATGGCGATCCGTTCGATTTGATCGGCGTGTAAGCGGAGGAAATGAAGGTTTTCGAAGAGCATTTCCGGGCTGCGCGCCGGCATCTGGGTATCGATGGACAGCAGCAGTCGTATCCTGCCGCCGGCGGCGGCAATGCTTTCCTGCAACATACGGCTCAGCGAGCGGGTCTGACGATCGATCATGCGGTCGAAGAGCTTTACGGTGACGATGTCTCCGAGCCGTTGAATCGAATTTTTTCCCACCTCGGTTTTCCTCTTCGCCTTCTGAATAAAAGGAGATTGGTAATGGTAAGCCCATATGATAAGCGGCCCCTGATATAGGGACGGCCGCTGGTCAGTGCTGCGGTATCAGCACCTTGAGCAGATGACGTCCTGCGTTGCGGGCGCCGATGATGTTGCGGGCACAAGGTCCGAGCTGAAGTTCGGCCAAGGGACCTGTGACGAAGATGTTTGCGGCCCACCGTAAATCCTCTCCGATAATCGGGAAGCCGCAGGGCCCGCATTGTAATCCGAATTCTTCGATGACCTTGTCGATAAAGTTTCCTCCCGGCCGGTCGGAGCGAAACCCGGTAGCCAGAACAACTGTATCGGTCCACACCGTTCCGGTATCCGTATCCAGGCGAATGCGATCACCATCCGGAACCGCGCTGCGAATGCGGGATTTTTGAAAGTGCAGGTTTTTTGCGTTGAGGGCGGTGCGGAGTTCTTCGAAAATCTCACCGGGTAGGCTGCCCCCGACCCGGGCCCGGTCAACGGCTGTTCTCCGGCTACCGTAATCCTGCCGGTAAAAATCCCGCAGGCATTTCGGGCCGATCCAGCAGGGATCGAAATCGTACTGACTTTCATAGAGTTCGTGCTGGGAGAGGAGCCGAACCGTGCCGGCCAGCCTTTTTGACAACATCAGAGCTGTTTGCACGGCGGATAATCCACCGCCCACCACAACCACGCTTTCTGTGCTTTCAGGTATTTCGGCAGTCCTGAATCTGGGATCGAATACATGATTGATCCGAGAGCCCGCTTGCTGCAAACGGCGCGCCCAGGAAGGCCAGTAGGGCTGCTCACCCAACCCCATGGCCAGAATAACATTTCGGGCTGCAATGGAACCGACCGAGGTTTCAGCGTTTAGTGAGTGACGGTTATTTTTATGCAGTGCCAAGGCCCGGCCGGTAATTCGCAACTCTTCCAGGTGGAAATGTCGGATGACATGTTTGCAGTGCTTCTGAAACAGGCTCAGCGAAGGGCGATTATAAGGTGGTATGAATTCGGCAATCCTATTTACGGCCGGAGACTGTGCAAACCGATACAGTGAAAGAACCGGAAGGTCAATGTTGTGGGTAGCCGGCGAGCGCAGAAAGCGCATGCCGCAATTGGTCGCGTTCCGGTTCCAAGCTGCCATAGGTTTCTGATGGGGATCGAGAACACGAACGTCATCCTGTTTCAAACCAACTTTATTGACCAGCAGGTGAGAAAGATATGTCCCGTGTATTCCTCCGCCGATAATCAACCATGAAATCATGGCAACATCTCTGTAATAATGGGTATGAGAACTCAGTCGAGTTTTTCGAAAAACTCCTTTTCCGCTCCGCATTTAGGGCAAATCCAGTCCTCCGGGAGATCTTCGAACGCTGTCCCGATTTGAATGTTGCTCTCAGCATCTCCTTCTTCCGGATCATAGATGTAGCCACATGGGCATTCCCACTTGTCCATTCCAGTCTCCCCAATCATATGAGTTGTTAACTGTTGAGTAAATTCAGTGACCGATTTGCCGTGTCATTTTGTTTTTGATTTTGCTTACGACCATCACGCCTCTAATCACATAAATCTTATATAACGACCACAATACTTTTCAAAACCGCCTAGTGTTTAAAAAAGATTGTTTTCAACTAAACGATAATTTTTCTTAATATCGATAGGCACAGAAACCGATGGCGTCAAGTTTTTTAGAATGCCACTGCGGATCGGCTGCAGAGAGAATACCAATTTTTATTCCACCGATCCGTCCGGTTTCAGGGATTTGATACATTCATTAACCGGCCCGACAATGTCCCAGACCATCTCTGAATCAGTGTCTTCCGCGAAATGGTAATTTGGTCGCCGAATTAAAAAGCTTAACCAGCCGAGCAGTTGGCCGGTTTCTTACACCCGGATTTCAATTTTTGCTCATTCTTTAACGGTGCCGAGAGATGGCTTCAGGGTACGATCCGGTATGTGTACTGAACAATATCCGACGTGACGGTACTGTTCGCACCGGCATGATGATGGCCGCTTCCGCGCGTGCGTTGCATCAAACCCGCATCAGAAGCCGGTTGGCCTTCAGGAGGAGGGGACATTGCGGGATAGATTTCAGCACTGCCCTTTTGTCAAACACATTTTCAGGAATTTTTTCTCGGCGGTACGAAGGTCTTCTTCGGAATAATGATCGAGGTTTTCCCGAATCCGAAACTTTTTTCTGTATTGTTTAACCAGCTGTTTCCTGCCACTTTTTTCGCTACTATCCATCCATGTAGATGCCATTCCTTTTTGTCCCATCAATCGTTTGGATAGACATGTGGTTGCGAGGCGTCGAAAACGCTGAGAAAGCGTTCGTCAAAACCGGGTCGGTTTCAAAAGGCGGGCTAGATGATAACGGGCAAGTTGATTTTCCAGCCACCGAATGGTTTTCCTGACAGAGCGCTTCAACCTGTTCATGATGACCTCGTTTTTTCGAGTCTCTTGAACTGCCGAAGCATTTTCTGTGCCAGTGGTCAGGAAAACAGAATTTTTAATATTTCAGGTTGTTTAAATCTAAGGATGGTTACTTTTAAACAAACGATTGTGAAGTTTGTACCTCAGCATTGTGAAAATACACTCATGTTTGCGGGCTCCGGCACATGATCCCATCGCCATTACCCAGAATTTGTTCA
>JBATHN010000150.1:0-13949 GCA_049666885.1 Desulfobacterales bacterium | reverse complement strand
CGGCCATGAGCGTTTAGTAAAAAGCTCTGACCGTGTGAAACCGGGATTACCGACACCACAGTCGGTCGGCGTGCGCGCGCGGCAGTCCGGCTGCAATGATTTTCTCTGCCGCGGCACCGATATCGTAGCCGATATACCTGACTTCCAGGGTTGCTGTGTCAGAATCCCAGATGATGTATTTGGCATTTTCGTCGCCGTCCCGCGGTTGACCGACGCTGCCGACACAGACAATGGCCTGTTGGTTCGGCAAAAGATCTACCCGACCCGGTCCAAGAGAGGTATTGGTCAGTGTGCGGCCGTCGTAGGTAATGAGGGTCAAGTCGTGGGTGTGGCCAATGAAACAGATTTTCTCGGTCATCGATTTAATAATACGACGCCTTTCACCAGAGGGCACCTCGAAGTGATACGTGGTGACGGATTCCGGTGGAAAGCCGTGGACAAAGCGGCAGCCGTGAGATGTCAAAAAGTCGGGAAAGTCGCCTATGATCCGAAGGGTTTCGCCGGAGAGCATTTCGGTGGTTTTGACCAGGGATTTTCGGGCCAGAAGATTGAACCACTCCAGACGATCCGGCTCCAGCACGGCCTGCTCGTGGTTGCCGCGTGTCGATGGAATGCCGCGCTGCCGGAGGGTCCGGATCACCCGCTCGGGCTCGGCGCCGTAGCCGATGCAGTCCCCGAGACAGAATACGGCATCGGGCCTGTTGACGTCGATGTCGGTGAGGACCGCCGTCAACGCATCCCAGTTACCGTGAATATCTGAAATGACAGCCAGTCGCATGCGGTTGAAGCCTGTCGCCCATTATAATTGTTGCGGTGGCCGATCGGTGCGTTACATGAGCCGAAAGTACCAGGATATCAGCTGCGGACCGAAAAACACGTAGGAGAGCGCACCGATCGAGAGAAAGGGACCGAAGGGAACGGCCAGTTTCATGTTTTGGCGGGTGGCCATCATGATGGTCAGACCCGACAACGTGCCCACGGCGGACGAAACGAAAATGGTGAAAAGAACCCCTTTCCAACCGATCAGGGCCCCGATCATGGCCAGCAATTTGATGTCTCCGCCACCCATGCCTTCTTTACGGGTCAGCAGGTGGTAGACGAACGCGACCAGAAACAGGCTGCCGCCGCCGACCAAAACCCCCAGCAGGGCGTCCAACCAATTCATGGACGGAACCGCCATGGCGGCCAGAAAAAAGATGACGATACCGGGCAGTGAGATAAGGTCGGGGATGATGCGGTAATCGATGTCAATGAAGGTGATCACGATCAGAACGCAGGCGAAGGCAAAGTAAATCAAGGCTTCGATCGAAACACCATATTTGAGAAACAGGCCGAGAGCAATTGTACCGGTGAGCAGTTCGATCAGGGGATAACGGATCGAAATCGGAGACCGGCACTGACGGCACTTGCCCCCCAACCAGAGGAAACCGAGAAGCGGAATATTGTCGTAATATTGGATGGCCGTCCCGCAAGTCGGGCACATGGAGCCGGGATAAACGATCGATTTCGAAACCGGTATGCGGTAGATACAGACATTGAGAAAACTGCCCACGCACAAGCCGAAGACAACGACGATTACCCCCATCAGCACTTGTATCATATGCAAAACGATCGTCTGACGATGACGATTGTCATCAGGCATGTTTATTATTTCATCGTGACCTCAAAGCATAATGGGGATACCAAAAAAAATCAAGGTTGTTATTGCCAAAGAGAATATATACATTATACTGCAAAGTTCATTAAAGCGGTCGAAACATCCGGTTTGCCGAGCCACCGGCATGCGATCGTTTTAAACGCAGATCGAAAGCAAGGAGTTGTTGATGGCAGAGACAGATAAGGACGATTTGATCAGCATCCTGGACGAAGAAGATGCATTGGCGGACATTCCGCTCTCACTTCCGATGATGCCGGTGCGCGACATCGTTATTTTCACCGATATGTTGTTGCCGCTTTTTGTGGGACGCGAAAAGTCGGTCCGCGCAGTGGACGACGCCGTTGCCAAAGACGGTTTTTTGTTCCTGGTCACCCAGAAGGATCCCGCGACCGAAAATCCGACCCCGAACGACATCTACCGCACCGGCACAATCGGCCGCATCCTGCGTATGCTCAAGTTGCCCGACGGCCGGGTCAAAACCCTGGTACAAGGCATCGCCAAAGCCAAAATCGTGCGTTACATCGGTAAAAAACCATACTACCGGGTCAAGGTGGCCTTGATCGAAGAGACGCCGATGAAAGAGGTGACCGTCGAAGTCGAGGCCCTGATGCGGAACGCACGCGAGCAGTCCGAAAAGATTCTGACCTTGAGGGGCGAGATGACCGCTGACGTGAGCACGGTCCTCGAGAGCATCGAAGATCCCGGAAAACTGGCGGATTTGGTGGCCACCAACCTCAAGCTGAAAATCGAAGAGTCCCAGCAGTTGTTAGAGATATTCGACCCGGTGGAGCGGCTAAAAGCCGTTAACCGGTTCCTGATGAAGGAACACGAACTGTCGACCATGCAGGCCAAGATCCAGTCCGAGGTCAAGGATGAAATCTTTAAGAACCAGCGGGATTATTTCCTGCGGGAACAGGTCCGCGCGATCCACAAAGAGCTGGGAGAACAGGATGAAAAGATCCTTGAAATCGAGGATTACCGCAAAAAGATCAAGCGCGCCCGGATGTCCAAAGAGGCAGAAAAGGAAGCTCACAAGCAGCTCCGCCGCCTGGACCAGATGCATCCTGATTCGGCCGAATCGTCGGTTGTCCGCACCTACCTCGATTGGCTGGTGGAGATGCCCTGGAGCAAGACGACCCGCGACATCATCGATATCAAGCTCGCCAAGAAGGTCCTGGACCAAAATCACCATGGCCTGGACCGGATCAAGGAACGCATTCTCGAGTACTTGAGCGTGCGCCGGCTCAATCCTGAGATGAAAGGCCCGATCCTGTGTTTTGTCGGTCCGCCAGGCGTCGGCAAGACCTCTCTGGGACAGGCCATTGCGCACGCTCTGAAACGCAAGTTCGTGCGCATCTCCCTGGGCGGCATCCGGGACGAAGCCGAGATCCGCGGTCATCGCCGGACATACATCGGTGCATTGCCGGGCCGGATTCTGCAGGGACTCAAGCAGTGCGGCAGTCGCAATCCGGTTTTCATGATGGATGAAATCGACAAACTGGGCGCCGATTTTCGCGGAGACCCGTCTTCAGCCTTGCTTGAAGCTCTCGATCCGGAACAAAACGGGGCCTTTAGCGACCACTACCTAAACATACCCTTTGACCTTTCGCAGGTCATGTTCATTTTGACGGCCAATCTCACCGACACCATTCCATCGGCCCTTCTGGACCGAATGGAGGTCATCAACCTTCCGGGGTATACCCAAGAGGAAAAGCGGATCATCGCCCAGAAATACCTGAGTCCCCGCCAGATGAAGCAAAACGGCCTGAAAGCGCGTCACCTGGCCATCAGTTCCGCGACATTGGATCTGATCATATCGGAATACACCGCAGAGGCCGGCGTGAGAAATCTGGAACGTGAAATCGGCTCGATCTGCCGTAAGGTGGCCCGCAAGATTGCCGAGGGCCAGAAAGGGCCTTTTTCGATCAGTCGCAACAATCTGCATAAGTATCTGGGTGTGGCGAAATATTACCCGGAAATGGATCAGGATGAAGCCCAGATCGGACTGGCCACCGGACTGGCTTGGACCCAAGCCGGCGGCGAGGTGATGTACGTGGAAGCTTCGTTGATCCGGGGCAAGGGAGAACTCATCATCACCGGTCAACTCGGTGAGGTCATGCAGGAATCCGCACGTGCGGCGGTAAGCTATTCCCGTGCCAACATCCGCGCCTACGGTGGAAAGGAAAACATATTCGACAGCGTGGACACGCACATACACGTACCGGCCGGCGCCATTCCAAAGGATGGGCCATCGGCCGGGATTGCCATGGCCACCGCCCTGATCTCGGCCGCCACCAATCGACCGATTCGCAACGATGTGGCCATGACCGGTGAAATCACCTTGCGTGGCCGTGTCCTGCCGATCGGCGGGTTAAAGGAAAAGTCTCTGGGCGCCATCCGGTCCGGAATCAAAATCATCATTATTCCATCCAAAAATACAAAAGATCTCGTCGAGATCCCCAGGACCATCCGGCGCAAAGTCAAATACATTTCGGTGGAAAGGATGGATGAAGTGCTGTCTGTGGCGCTGGAAGCGGCGGTGCGGAGTGTGCGCAGCAGAAAAAAAGCGGCTTCCCCAGGCACGAGCAAGCGCCGCTGAGGTCGGCCGCAGAACTATATCGGTATGACATGAGAATTCTGGCTGTCGACACGGCCACCAGCGGCTGCAGCGTGGCGCTCACCGACGGGGAACACCTCCTGGCGGAAATCAACCTGGTCAGCACCCAGACACATTCCCGTCACCTGGCCGGTATGATAGGTGAAGCCTGCCGGCTGGCGGGGTTGGCGGTCGGTGAGATGGACGCCTATGCCGTGGTCAAGGGGCCTGGATCGTTCACCGGCCTGCGGATAGGCGTCAGCACCGTAAAGGGGTTGGCGGAAGCCGCAGGTCGGCCGATTGTCGGGATTTCGGCTCTGCAGACACTGGCCGAGCAGGCGGCTGCATCGACACCACTGGTGTGCCCGCTGATAGATGCCCGACGCGGAGAAGTCTACTTTTCCACCTACCGAATGATCGACGGCGTCCTCGTTGAGCGGCATCTCGAAGGTGTCTTGGGGCCGAACCAAGCCCTGCACAGCATTGATGCACCCTGCACGTTTGTCGGAAACGGCGCCGTCCTCTATCGCTCCATGATCCGTGACAATTTGGGTGATGGTGCTTGCTTTGCCCACCCTATGGCTCACCTCATAAGGGCGTCCACGGTTGCGCGTCTGGCCTGGAAAAGACTGGAAAACGGCGACAGCGACGAGATAATGCACTTCGTGCCGGCCTATGTGAGGAAATCAGACGCACAGATCGGCCGACGTTCTCGGCGTTGATGATGCGGCACGGACCGATGCCGATATTGGTTGACGGGTAAGTAAGATATCTGGTATTTGTGAAAGTTATTTATTAAGGATGCAATAGGAACACATGATGAATGAGTTCATGTGGACAGACAAACCGAACCCGACCGCTTTTCCGGTGGCCCGGCCTGGACTCCCCATCATTACGGGCTGTGCGTTCACCACGGCGGTGCTGGCGCTGTTGGGTTTGACCGTACCGACCCTATTGGCTTTGGCGATCACATTTTTTGTGGTCTATTTCTTCAGGGACCCCGATCGGGTCGTCCCTAACGCAGCGGGAAAAGTAGTGTCGCCGGCCGACGGCAAGGTGATTGCCGTCGAAACGGTCGACGAAACGCCTTTTTACGCAGCCGGCTGTAAAAAAATCAGTATTTTCATGTCGGTTTTTAACGTACATGTCAATCGAATACCGTATGAGGGAACCGTCAAAAAGATCGCCTATCACCCCGGAAAGTTCATTGCCGCCAACCGCAACAAGGCATCTTCCGACAATGAACGCAACGCGATTTTTCTCGAAACCGAGGAAGGGAGCCACATCACCGTTGTCCAGATTGCCGGTCTGATCGCCAGACGCATCATCTGTACCGTCGAATCAAAACAATCCGTTCGCCGCGGACAGCGTCTCGGCATGATCTGCTTCGGATCCCGTGTAGAACTGTTTGTGCCGCCGGATACCGAGATTGGGGTTGCCGTGGGAGAGCACGTGAAAGCCGGTGTGACAATATTAGGAGTCCTGCCATGACACGAAGAAAGAAATTCAAGGGTGAACGCTTGCGGCGCGGTATTTACATCCTGCCGAACATCTTCACCTCTTTAAACATATTTTTCGGGTTCTACTCGGTGATCGCCGCCATCAATGGCAAGTTTGTCGCCGCCGCCCTGGCGATCATCATAGCAGCCGTTTTTGACCTGCTGGACGGCAAAATCGCCCGGGCCACCCATACCACCAGTAAGTTCGGTGTCGAGTACGACTCGTTGGCCGATCTCGTCTCTTTCGGACTCGCACCCGGTCTGATGATGTATCTTTACGCCCTCAAACCCCTCGGTAGAATCGGCTGGCTGGCGGCCTTTTTGTTCATGGTCTGCGGCGCCCTGCGGCTGGCCCGTTTCAACACCCAGGTCGGCACCATCAGCAGCGATCATTTCGTTGGGCTGCCGATCCCGGCCGCCGCCGCTATGAACGCCTCCACGATGCTGATGTGGCATCGCTTCGGCTTTGCCGTGGAACCTTACCGGCTTTTTATCCTGATCATGCTCTACGCGCTTGCATTTCTAATGGTCAGCAACATCCGCTACAACAGCTTCAAAAAGGCGGGACTGCATCACAAGATGACCTTCAACGTTTTGGTCGCTGCGATTCTGATTTTGATTTTCATTGCCGCCCAACCATCCATCGCCCTCTTTGCCCTGAGCCTGTCTTATGTCGCCTCCGGACCATTGGGTGCCGTGTGGCGGCACTTCCGCAAGCCCGAGACCGAGGAGACTGAACCTCAAAAATCTAAAGAGATCGACGAAAAACGGACAATTCTATAAGAGTCATGGAAATAAATAATTCAACAATATGGCGTCGAATGTGGATTTGTCGACAAGGCGCATCCACCGGCGCATATCGGGATATGTGCCGACGGATGGAACGCAGGTGACGGAGCCACAGGCAAGCAAGATGTGGAATTATTTTTTTCCAGGGCCCTAAGCCCGACCTTGGCCGCAGTGTTTCCGAACCAGCGGCGGCGGTTTACTCATGGCCGAAGACGAACGCCATTAACGATCGAGTGAGGATAGAATGGCAAAAACCTATGACATAGCGGTCATTCCCGGTGACGGCACTGGACCGGAGGTCGTGCGGGAGGGCATCAAAGTCCTCAAAACCGTCGCCGACAAGTGCGGATTCGGACTTAATTTTACCTTCCACAACTGGGGCGGTGATCACTACACGGCAACCGGTGTCGTCCTGCCGGAAGACGCGCTGACTACGTTGTCGGCCGCAGACGCCATTTTCCTGGGTGCCATCGGGCATCCGGACGTCAAACCGGGTCTGCTTGAAAAAGGGATTCTGCTCGAGATTCGATTCCATTTGGATCAGTATGTCAACCTGCGTCCGGTGAAACTCTATGAAGGTGTCGCCACGCCGCTGAAAGACAAGGGCCCAAAGGACATCGACTTCGTCGTGGTTCGTGAAAACACGGAAGGTCTGTATGCGGGTGCCGGCGGGTGTCTGAAACGCGGGACACCGGATGAGGTCGCCGTGCAGGAATCGATCAACACCCGCAAGGGCGTCGAGCGCTGCATCCGTTACGCGTTCGATTTCTGCAGGCGCCGCAACAAGCGCAAGAAACTAACCCTGTGCGGCAAAACAAACGTGCTGACCTTTGCGTTTGACTTATGGCAAAGAACGTTCTATGAGGTCGCTGGCGAATATCCTGATATTCAGGTCGATTACGCCCACGTTGATGCGATCTGCATGTGGATGGTCAAAAATCCCGAATGGTTCGACGTGATCGTTACCGACAACATGTTCGGTGACATTATCACCGATTTGGCCGCCATGATTCAGGGTGGGATGGGCATTGCCGCCGGTGCCAACATTAACCCGGCAGGCGTCTCCATGTTCGAGCCGATTGGCGGATCGGCACCCAAATACACCGGGAAAAACGTCATCAATCCGATTGCCGCCATTTCCGCCGCTCAGCTGATGCTGGACACTCTGGGCGAGCAGAGGGGGGCCGGTCTGATCGAAGCGGCCGTGATCAAAGTGCTGCGCGACGACATCGTCGAGGTGGCCGCCGGCAAAATGGGGCATTCGACTTCGGAAGTCGGCGACCTGATTGTTGACTATATCCGAGAATCATGAACTCAGCCGGCAGCAGCCGGCATATTCCATTTACATCTTTGATGGGCAAGTGAGGACGATACCGTATGGCCGAGAAAATGGTTAACGTGGCCGTTGCCGGTGCCACCGGAGCGGTCGGAAATCAGATGATTCGCTGCCTCGAGGAAAGAAATTTCCCGGTCAGATCGATAAAACTGTTGGCATCGAAGCGTTCCGTAGGACGTGAACTGCGCTTCCGGGGTGATTTGATGCCAGTGGAGGAATTGACGGATCAGTCGTTTACGGGTGTCGACGTGGCTCTTTTTTCAGCCGGCGGAGACACGAGTCTGACATTCTCCCCCCTGGCTGCCGAAGCGGGGTGTGTGGTGGTGGACAACTCCAGTGCCTGGCGGATGGATCCAGAGGTCCCCCTGGTGGTTCCGGAGGTCAATCCGCATGCCATCGCCGGCTTCAAGGCGAAAGGCATCATCGCCAATCCGAACTGTTCGACGATCCAAATGGTCGTTGCCCTGAACCCGATTCACAGGGCCTTCGGCATCAAACGCATCGTTGTTTCGACGTATCAGGCGGTTTCGGGCACCGGGAAGAAGGCGGTCGACGAACTGTTCGACCAGACCCGCGCCATGATCAACTTCCTGGGATACGAGAAAAAAATATACCCCCATCGGATAGCGTTCAACTGCCTGCCCCACATCGATCGCTTCCTGGAAAACGGGTACACCAAGGAAGAGATGAAGATGGTCAATGAAACCCGCAAGATACTGGAGGACGATCGTATCGGCGTCACCGCCACCACGGTTCGGGTTCCGGTCTTTTTCGGGCACTCGGAAGCGGTCAACGTCGAGACCCGCGAAAAAATCACCGCAGATGCGGTGCGCAGGTTACTCGCGAAATCTCCCGGTGTCGAGGTTGTCGACGAACCGACAAAAAACCGTTACCCTCTGGCCACCGACGCTGCCGGTCAAGACCTGACCCTGGTAGGCCGCATCCGCCAGGACGAATCGGTTCCGAACGGGATCAACCTGTGGATCGTCGCCGACAACATTCGCAAGGGAGCCGCTACTAATGCGGTTCAAATCGCCGAAATACTGGTCAAAGATTACTTGTAAAAGGGTCATACCACGCGGAGCAATCCACAAGCGGCCGGTGGTGATGTGTGTTTTCAGTGTCCGGCCGGCCCGCAAGAATCCCGAGACAGACCCAAACTCAACGGAGCTCTATGGAATTGAACAAGATACCGATGACACGGCAAGGCCACGAGACCTTGAAAATCGAACTGGAACGGCTCAAGCGCGAAGAACGGCCTGCGAACATCCGCGCCATCGAGGAGGCCCGGGCGCACGGGGATCTTTCTGAAAATGCCGAGTTCGCGGCGGCCAAGGACCGCCAGAGTTTTCTCGAAGGCCGGATTGCCGAACTGGAATACAAAGTGGCCAATGCCGACATTATCGATACCCGCAATCTTTCCAAGGAAAAAGCCGTTTTCGGCAGCCGGGTTGTGCTCGAGAATGTCGAAACCGGTGAAGATGTCGAGTACCAGCTGGTCGGATCGGACGAATCGAATGTTGAAGCCGGTCGGATTTCAATTTCTTCACCTTTAGGAAGCGCCATTATCGGCAAGAAACCCGGTGACGAACTGACGATCCAAGTCCCGGGGGGCAGCCGCACATACGAACTGGTGGATATTCTGTAGATGATCCGTCGATAGGATGGCACCGATTGAGGGCTTACTTAATAATGGAGGTTACACTGTGGCGAGAATCACCGTCGAGGATTGCCTGAAGAAGGTTTCTAACCGATTTTTACTGGTCAACATGGTGGCCAAACGCGTTAGGCAAATACGCGAAGGATCGGAATATCTGGTCAGCGCACCGAAAAATGAGGACATCGTGATTTCTCTGCGGGAAATCGCGGCCGGCAAGATCAAACTGACCAACGTTACGCCGGCCCTGCCGGAATTCGAGGAACCGGCGGCACTGCCCGAGTCAACGGAAGGTGAGCCCCTCCAAGAAATCAGCGAAACCGCGGATGACGAATAGGTCTTGCCGTCCCACAGCCCCACATACAAAAAAATAAACCGACATCTCGGCAAGGCCCTTCACCGCTACAACATGATTTGCGACGGCGATCGCATCCTGGTCGGTCTTTCGGGTGGTAAAGACAGCCTGACCCTGATGTGGTTTTTAAACGAACGGTTGCGGCGGGTCCGTGTCACCTACGAACTCAATGCCGTCTATCTCGACCCCGGTTTCGACGGTGGATTTGCCGGACGGCTGGAACGCTATTGCTGCAAAGCCGGCTACCGGCTCAGGATTGAGCACACCGATTTCGGCCTGAAGGCGCACAGCGAGGAAAACCGGGAAAATCCATGTTTTCTGTGTGCATGGAAGCGACGAAAGCGGCTGTTCGATATTGCCGACGAACTCGGCTGCCGCAAGTTGGCCCTTGGGCACAACAAGGACGACATCATTGAAACCGTGTTCATGAACATGTGCTACGCCGGCGAAATCAGCACGATGGTGCCTTCCCAGCCTCTTTTCGAGGGCCGCTTCACGGTGATTCGGCCGCTGGCTTACGTGGATGAGGACCTGATCCGGCAGTTTGCAGCAGAACAAGATTTCCCGGAGTTCATCAACGCCTGCCCCAGTGCCGCCGTTTCCAAACGCCGCATCGTCAAAGAGATGCTGACCCGGCTCTACAGCAGCAACGACAATATAAAAGGGAATATCTTCCGGTCATTGAGCCGTGTTCGACCGGAGTACCTGTTGACGTGAAGGACCGGGGCCGTCATCGCTTTCGATCGGCGTCGGCAGGGGGAGCCATCCGCATGCATATGAAAGATGTCCAAAACGAACGCGACCACCGCAACATTCCCATCGACAAGGTCGGGATTAAAAATCTGAAGTATCCGATAACGGTCCTCGACCGTGAAAACGGGTTTCAGAACACGGTGGCTTCCATCAACATGTACGTGGACCTGCCCCATAAGAACAAGGGCACGCACATGAGCCGTTTTGTCGAGATTCTGCATTTGTTTCGGCCCGAGGTGTCGCTGAAGCGTATCGGCGAAGTACTGGAGCAGATGAAGGAGCACTTGAATGCCGCTTCGGCCCACATAGAAGTGTCCTTTCCTTATTTTATCGAGAAAAAGGCGCCGGTGAGTGCAGCGCCGGGATTGATGGACTACGAGTGCAAGTTTCGGGGATACAGCGACCCGGCGGGCAGTCTTGACCTGATGGTCGAGGTGACCGTGCCGATCTCCTCCGTTTGCCCGTGTTCCAAGGAAATCAGTGCACACGGTGCCCACAACCAGCGCGGTCAGGTAAAAGTCTGCACACGGTTCAAGAAATTCATCTGGATCGAGGACATGATCCGGCTCGTGGAGGAAACGGCCTCGTGCGACGTCTACTCGGTTCTCAAGCGGGTGGACGAAAAGTGCGTGACCGAGCGCGGATTTTCAAACCCCAAGTTTGTCGAGGACATCGTGCGAGACGTTTCCCAACGGCTGAAAGCGGACGACAACATCACCTGGTTCTCCGTCAGCGCCGAAAATTTCGAGTCGATCCACAACCACAGCGCCTACGCTCACATCACCAGCGATCCCGACAAGTGAGACACGGCGTGGTATCGATGACATAACGCTCTCCGTTTTAACAAATCAGACATCTTCAAATCGTTGCGCTTTTGGAAATTATCAAATTCAAGCAAGCTCTTTAATGTCCCCCCTCGGGGAATGGGAGAAAATCCCTCGCCTTCAGGCCAAGACTTCAGTAAGCCCGAAGGGCCGAGGTTGATAACATCATTATTTGGCGGTCGCTTGGTCGAATTCATTCGACCGAGCTATCAAGACCGCCCCTCAACCCACCGCCTTCAGACGGTGGTGCTTGAGTTTTGCATTCTCAAACGCTAGGATTCGGTGGGTTTGATCTGTCGCTCCTTGACTCTGCGCCTACCTCCTTTTGGATTCCTTGCGCATTCACACCAGCTGAAAAGCCAAGTTGCTTTTGCTATTGTTACCATAACTGCATAAAAGGAGAATCCCATGATGAGCGCTAACTCTGAAAAGCAAATTCGTGTATTTGTCAGCCGATTGACCGCCATCGTCCTCCTTCTGGCGCTTTTCGGCTGTGCCGGTACTCCAAAAAGGAATTGGGTACCAGCGGAGCTGACCTCACAGGTTGGGATAGAAGGGATTCCGGATGCCCGCTTTTGGGGAGACGAGTGGCCTAAATTCTCCATGGAGCGATTCGAAACCTATACCGATGTTGATTTTCGAAAACATTATGATGGGGTCTACGGGAAACCTCACAACTACCTGGCAATTTCGGGCGGCGGAGCAAACGGCGCTTTTGGCGCCGGACTCCTTGCGGGGTGGACTGCATCCGGCACTCGGCCTGAGTTTACCATGGTGACCGGAATCAGCACAGGCGCACTGACGGCACCTTTTGCTTTTCTCGGACCGGACTATGATGACGAGCTCAAGAAGGTCTACACAACCACTTCAACCAAGGACATTCTGAAAAAACGAGGATTATTCAGTTCTCTTTTCGGTGACTCGATGACCGACACAACGCCCCTGAAGGCATTGATCGCCAAGTATGTTACGATCGACATTGTCAGCGCGATAGGGAGGGAGCACCAGCGTGGCCGTCGTCTGTTCGTCGGTACGGTCAATCTCGATGCCGGACGTTCCGTGATCTGGAATATCGGGGCCATCGCCGCTAGCGATCATCCACACAAGTTAGAGTTGATCCACGACATTCTTAGGGCTTCGGCGGCAATTCCGATCATGTTTCCACCGATTGCCATAACTGTTGAGAACAATGGCAGGCAATATGAAGAGTTGCACGTTGATGGGGGCACAGGGTCCCAGGTCTTTGTCTACCCGGCAGCCGCAGATTGGAAGCGTATTACGAAAAAACTCAAGGTGCAAGGTGACCCCAAGGTTTATGTGATCAGGAACTCCTATATAGGAACGGGCTACCAAGGTATCAATCGAAGTCTGTTGCCGATTGCGAACCGCTCGATAGACTCGTTGATCAGGACACAGGGGATCGGTGACCTCTATCAGATCTATGTCCTGTGCGAACGTGATGGCAACGACTTCAACCTGGCATACATCCCGGAAGAGTTTACCGAATCGCCGAAGGAAGGGTTTGACCCGGTGTACATGGGCAAACTCTATGAATTGGGATTCCAGATGGCAATTAAAGGGTACCCATGGGTCAAAACCCCACCGGGTTTCATTAAGGGAGAATAGTTCGGGTTGGTTGGATCACGATCAGGAAGCCGGGTGATTTCGAGATAGCGGAGTAAACGAACTCATTTGTAGTTGCCTAAAGAAAAGCAAGGATGAGGTACCAGCCGGTGGGCGGAGCTTTTGTAGGGGGATATCTACACTGTGCAAAAAAGAGAGGAGAGGCATGAAGAAAGGAACAACGTTGACAAAATCATTGGCTGTTTTTCTGGCACTCATGCTGGGGGCCTCTCAAGGGGTCTTCGCGCAGACTGGAAACGGGAAGGACAAACCCTTTAAACAGGAGGAACTGGATCAGTTGCTGGCGCCCATCGCTCTTTACCCGGATTCGCTGTTGGCCCAGATCTTAATGGCATCCACCTATCCGCTTGAAGTGGTCCAGGCAGGGAGATGGACGAAGGCGAATCAGAACCTCAAGGGCGATGCTCTCACCGCGGCCTTGGAGAAGGAGAACTGGGACGTCAGCGTCAAGTCGCTGGTGAATTTTCCCCAGGTGCTGGACTTGATGAACGAAAAGCTGGACTGGACCCAGAAGCTGGGCGATGCGTTTCTTGCCCAGCAGAAAGACGTGATGGATACGGTCCAGAAGCTTCGTGAGAAAGCCGAAGCACAGGGCAATTTGAAGAGCAGTGAACAGCAGAAGGTCATTGTCGAGAAAGAGACTCAGACCATCATCATCGAGCCCGCAAACCCGCAGGTCGTCTATGTCCCGACCTACAATCCGACAGTGGTCTATGGAACCTGGTGGTATCCGTCGTATCCGCCCTACGCTTACTATCCCCCTGGATACGCGGCCGGCGCGGCGTTGTTCTCCTTTGGCGTGGGTGTCGCCGTGGGCGCGGCGTGGGGCTATGCGTGGG
>JBATHN010000149.1:0-3990 GCA_049666885.1 Desulfobacterales bacterium | reverse complement strand
TGTCACACATAAATTGTCTTATCCAGTGTCGCCCGCTGCCTGATATTTCAAGCCTGGGAACATAACAATGACCATCGGCAGTGTTGGTTTAGGTTTCAGGGCTTGTCCGCCCGCCTAAAATAATGCCAAATACCAAAATACAAATAAATTCCAAATGACAATATCCAAAAATGGCTTTCATCCCTCAACCCTCGTATGAAACTACGCCAAAATGGCACGGTTTCTCTCTCGATCAAACTGGGCGCCCCTCTGTCCAGCGGCAGGGCTGAACGTTGAACCCCTGGCCCAGTCCCGGCTTGGAAAGATGTGGTGATGGAAAGCAACGTCTATAGAATATGCAATCAATTTCGTAGCCACGTCCCGTCGCGCCAGGGCGGGCTTGAACCGGGGACCTTATGTGCATTCATGGTCGATCAAATCGGCGCAGCAACTCTGACCATGCTCAAAAGGTTGTTTGAACTTAATCCGGTTTTCCTTCGTGTCAATACAGGCGGAACCTTTTTTGTGCTTGTAATCCTTACGCTTCTGTTCTAACTCACAACGAGTAAGCCACCAGACCGTTGGCGACATCGTCTGTCGGATCTAATTTCCGGATTGAAAGCCCTCACAACTTGGACTCCTTCATGGCCGATGAAATACAGCCCCAGCGTTTCATTCCATTCCGCAAAAGCGACGTCGTTGAAATGTGCTTGACCGAAGGGCGCCTGCCGGATTCGGCGGTATCGGCCTTCCGGGACTTCTGCCGGATTCTCGAAGCGCTCTTCCATTTCGAATTTCATCGTGTTCTCGAACAGTTGAAAGACTGCTATGCCCCTTTTGACCCTGACGCCGACACCCGTCAAATCATTATTCTACCGGATTCAGACCGTGAGCGCCTATGGAAAGAGCTGGTTCGCGAGATGACGGTTCTTCTCAATGCGGCCAATTTCGAGCAGATTACGGAAGAGAGTCTGAAACAGTCGATGGCGGTGGAATCGTTGTTCAAGATCCGGTTGGCGGTCGATTTCTCCGATTTTGAAGATATTCTTTTTTCCCGGCGTGGCGAGCAGATCAAGGAAGAAGTCCTGGTCAGCTTTTTTGGGTTGAAAAAGCGGACCATCCGCTTCGTCAACTACGACCGGGTCCTGGTTTACATCCGGTTTAAAGAGCAGAAATATTTTGATGCGCAAAAACGCAGACATCTTTTCTTCAAACCCGGATCCACCATTATCAAACTCTTTCGCAACGTTCCCCAGGCCGATCTCGAAATGCTGTTTCCCAACAGCGAAATCCGCATGAAACCCATCGACAAACTCATCATCGGAGTGCCTGCGGCCATCAGCGGCATTATCGTCATGGTATCCAAGCTGGGGGCATCACTGATCCTGATTGCATCGCTTGTCGCTTTCTGGCTCGGTCTTCGTGAGCACCCCGTTGACATCAATCAGCACCATCTGGTGGCACTGGGTTTGGGACTCGGCGCTTTGGCGGGGTACCTCTTCAAGCAGATCGGCAAATTCAAAAACCGCAAGATCCGATTCATGAAAACCCTGACGGAAAGCCTCTACTTCAGGAACCTGGACAACAATGCGGGGGTTTTCCACCACCTGATCGATGCCGCCGAAGAGGAAGAGTTCAAGGAGGCCGTTCTGGCCTACTACTTCCTGCTCGTTGCCGGAGCAGGATTGAGTCGCCGGGAACTGGATCATGCGGTGGAAAGGTGGCTGGCGGAAAGGTGGAACTGCCGCATCAATTTCGAAGTCGACGACGCTCTGAAAAAATTGGAGCGGTTGGGCATCATCTTTAGTCGAGCAGACAAAATATACTGTCGTCCTTTGGAAGATGCCAAACGGTACCTGGACAAGAGCTGGGACAATTTTTTTAATTTCGGTCCTTTGCGAGAAACCAGGCGGTCCAATTGACGACGCGGCATGGTCGCTGTGACCCTATCGCCGATTCAGAAATTCTCGGTGAAAATAAGTATCCTTCAGATAACACCGGGTAACCGGGTTTTAATACCGCGGCGGGACAAAACTTGCGCAAAAGCGAGCCTAAAACCGAACAAAGCCGAGGCTTTGAAAATGAATGGTCATTAAACGCCGTAATCCCGAGTTCGACCAAAGCCTTATTTTTTTGGTTCAATCCCGCAAGGCGGGACCAATGCGCTCAAACAGTTGATCACTTTAAAACCCGGTCACCCGGTTCTATGTACAGGTTCACCGAGAAGCGCTGACGCCAATGCCGCGCCCGGCCGGTTTGCCTTGCGGCCGGCGTCCGTCCTGTGAACGGCGCCATCGTCAATTGGAGGTTGCGATGAATGCTTACGAAAAATTGGGTGTTTTCTACCTGGGAAAAGCCTTTGACGTGTCTGCCCGGAAACGCAGAGATGAACTGATCCTTTATGATTCCAAAGACCTTCTGACACATGCCGTTATCATCGGCATGACCGGCAGCGGCAAGACCGGCCTGGGGATCGGGCTGCTGGAGGAAGCGCTGATCGACAATATTCCGGTGATCGCCATCGATCCCAAAGGGGATATCCCCAACCTGCTTCTCGGCTTTCCCGATCTGCGTCCCGAAGACTTCCGGCCCTGGGTTCAACCCGGCGACGCCGCTCGCCAGGGGTGGAGTCTGGACCAGTTTGCCGAAAAAACCGCGGTCATGTGGCGCAAGGGGCTGGCGGAATGGGACCAGGAGCCGGAGAGAATCGCCCGGTTGCGCGCAACCGCCGATTTCGCCGTCTACACTCCGGGCAGCAGTGCCGGTTTGCCGGTCAATGTTCTGCGCAGTTTCGCGCCACCGCCGCCGGAAACGCGATCGGACGCCGACCTCTTCCGCGAGCGGATCCAATCGACGGTTACCGCTCTTTTGACTCTGTTGGGGATCGACGCGGATACGATCATCAACCGAGAGCACATCCTGATGTCCAACATCTTCGAGCAGGCCTGGAGCGCCGGCAGGGGGCTGGACCTTGCGGGGCTCATCCGATCCATCCAGCAACCACCACTGGAGCGCATCGGGGTGATGGATCTGGAGTCGTTTTATCCCTCCAAGGAGCGTTTCCAGCTGGCCCTGCGCTTGAACAACCTGCTGGCGGCCCCCGGTTTTGAAGCCTGGTTGACCGGAGACCCGCTGGATATCGGACAGATGCTGCATACCCCCGCAGGTAAACCAAGGGCCTTGATCTTTTCCATCAGCCACCTGTCCGATGCCGAGCGCATGTTCTTCACCGCGTTGCTCCTCAATGAAGTCCTCGGCTGGATGCGAACCCAGCCGGGTACCGCCAGTCTCCGGGCGGTTCTTTACATGGACGAGATCTACGGTTTTTTTCCGCCTGTTAAAAATCCGCCGGCCAAGCAACCGCTTCTAACCCTTTTGAAACAGGCCCGGGCTTTCGGTCTCGGGGTGGTGCTGTCCACCCAGAACCCGGTTGATCTCGACTACAAGGGCCTCGCTAACACCGGGACCTGGTTTATCGGGAGGCTGCAGACCGAGAACGATAAAGAGCGCGTGATGGCGGGTCTCGAAGGCGCGGCAGCCGGCGCTCAGTTCGATCGGCAGCGTATGGGCGAAATTCTCTCCGGTCTCGGCAAGCGGGTGTTTCTGCTTCATAACGTGCACGACAGCCAACCGGTGGTTTTCGAGACTCGTTGGGTGATGTCGTTTCTTTCCGGACCGATGACGCGGGAGCAGATCAAAGCCCTTACGGCCGGTATTCCGGCAGAGCATGCCGCCGCGCAACTCACACCAAACGCAGCGCCGCTGTCCGGTCCGCCTTCACCGCCGCCGCCCGGCTCTGTTTTGCCACCCCTTCAACCGACGGATGTGGCGGTGTTTTATCTTCCGGCCTCGGGAGCCGGACAGGGCCTGTCTTATTTTCCGGCGGTGGGGGGCTGGCTCGATGTCCACTACAGCAATCGACGCTACGGCATCGATGTGAGCGAAGCCGTTGCCCTGGCGGCTCCCATCGAAGACGGACCCATACCGGTTGACTGGGATCAGGCTTTGGAG
>JBATHN010000148.1:0-9084 GCA_049666885.1 Desulfobacterales bacterium | reverse complement strand
GACCGCGGCAGTCGCAGAGGCGGATATTTCCGGGGGAACCGGAGTGAGGGAGACCGCCTCGCGCGGAGCAACGTCCGAGATTCATCTGCCGGCCGACCAGCCCTTCACGCCTTGGATTCACGACCCGGCCGTATTCGAGGAGAACGAGGGCGATCGTACGGAGGTGGGCGAGACCATCGAACAGGATGCCAAAACCATCAAGGTCGACAACCTGGTTCCGCCCATCCATTTCGGCCTGGGCGAAGCGGAGATTCCCGCGGACTACCTTGAGCGTCTGCGCGAGGTCCTCGACAGCATGCGCGATCGCCCCAACGTAAGACTCCACTTTATCGGTCACACCGACAATCTGCCGCTCCGCGAAACCTTGCAAAAGCGCTATGGCGACAACGTCGGGTTGTCACGCGAACGGGCGGGTACAACCGCCGAATATTGCCAGCGCGCCCTGAGCCTTCCACCCGAGGCCATTTCCTACGAAGGGCGCGGCGACAGCCAGCCCGTTGCCGACAACGCGACCGAGGAAGGGCGGCAGCTCAACCGGCGTGTGGAAGTGCAGGTCTGGTACGATGAGATCATAGAAAAGCTTGTCGAGACGGAAGTGATCGTCCCGCGTGAAGTGAGCCGCATCAAGGTCTGCCGGACCGAGACGGTCTGTAAATTACGTTACAAGGAAGGTCATTCCCACAGGGCGCGCGTAAAGAATTTGATTACCCCCCTTCATTACGACGAAGGCATGGCGGATGTACCCGAATCATTTCTGCGGCAGGTCAGGTATGCGTTGAACAACCTTCGCGGCAAACAGAATCTGGTCGTGAAATTCATCGCCTATACCGATAACATTCCGCTCAAAGGACGGGACGAGCGCATCTACGGCGACCACACCGGACTCTCCAAAGCGGTTGCCCGGCGCGTTTCACTCACCGTACAGGAAGACGTGAAATTGCCCAATGCCGCCATTGAAAGTGAGGGCAGAGGGGCGTCACAGCCGGTTGCCTCCAACGATACGCAGCAGGGCCGGGCGCTGAATCGGCGTGTGGAGGTGGAGTTCTGGCATGACGACCCCCTGCAGGATCTGCCCGATGAGCCTCAACTCTGCCCGGACGCCGCTGGTACCGAGACCGTCGTCCGGATTTACAACGCATCGTCGGGGCCTATCGATCCGATCCTGTTCGCGAACGGTAAACCGGCTGTGCCCGCCGGCTACACCGAGCATTTACAGCGCGTCATGGCCGAGATCAGCGACAAGACCCATGTCCGCTTGCGATTTGTCGGCTATACCGACAACAAACGTCTGGATCGACGCACGGCTGCGGTTTACGGAGACGACATCGGCTTGTCTATGGCGCGCGCACGGCGCGCCATGGAGGCTGTCAGCGAGCAGATGGGGTTGACAGAAGGGCAGGCTGAATTCGACGGCCGCGGCTATGTCCAGTCCGATGACGTGGTGAACGCCGGTTTCATCGAATCCGATACCTCGCGTGTCCGGGTGCAGGTGGTCTACGATGAGCCGGTTCTGCTCGATGACTACGAGGGGGTCGAGATCACGCCCGTGACCCGCGAGGTGACCACGGCCGATCCTTTTGGGTTGAATCTCATGCGCATCACGGTCGACGGAAAGCCGCTCGACGATCCGGGAAAATGCAGCTCGGATGTGCAACGCTGCACCGACGTGGCCCTTGATAAGGCTCAGATCCAGTTCAAGTACGACAGCCTGAATCTGGAACCGCGGCTGAACGTGACCGCCTGGCCGCGTACGATCCGCTACCAGGACCTGGAGGATACGGCGTTTGCAGAAAACCTGGTGCGTTTCCGCCTGTATACCAATTATCGAAACTTTATCGAGCGGGCGGAGGTCAGGATTTACAAAGAAGATCAGTCCGTCCGCGATACACCTATCGCCGTCATCGCCATGGACGCTGACGGCATGGCCCAATGGCAGGTTGAGTTCGCGTCCTTTTCTGCCCCGGTGGACAAGTTGCAATACCTGGTGCGGGTGTACGACAAACAGGGATTTTTTGACGAGACGAGCCCCCAGCCTCTGTGGGTGGTCGATCAGATCGATCCCTCGGCTGCCGCAGCGGATCCCGCAGAGGAACTGCTGGTCGGTTATGGCGAGAGTCGTATCGCCAGCCGCAATATCCCTCTCAGCGGCGGTACGGTGCAGGCGTACGGCACTGCAATTCCGCAAGGGCACCGTGTCTGGATGGCTGGTTATGCCGTACCCGTGGACGACACGGGCAGTTTCGTCGCCGAAGAAATACTGCCGGGGGGAATGCATACCGTCGAGGTGGGCGTTCTGGACAAGTTCGGCAACGGCGAGCTCTTCCTGCGTGACCTGGAACTGAAAAAAAGCGACTGGTTTGCCGTGGGAATCGCCGACCTGACCGTTTCCGGAAACAAAACCGATGGGCCGGCCGAATTGCTCGCGCCGGATAATCCTGATTACAGTGATGACGTGAGCTTCCAGGGCCGCTTGGCGTTCTACACCAACGGCCAATTCGAAAACGGCTGGTCGCTGACGGCGAGCGCCGATACGGAAGAAGGATCTCTGGACGAGATTTTTACCAATTTCATGGACAAGTCCCCCGAGGCCCTGTTCAGAAGATTGGATACGGATGTGCACTACCCGACATTCGGCGATGACAGCACCGTCGTTCAAGATGCGCCGACCAAGGGAAAATTTTACGTCAAAATAGAAAAAGATGAAACCTATGGCCTCTGGGGTAACTTCCTGATCGGGTACAACGATAATGATCTGGTGCGGGTGGACCGTGGTCTGTACGGCGCCAACCTGCATTACCAGCCTCTTGGCACCACCGGTTTCGGCGAACCGCGCCTCCTTTTGGACGGGTTCGCGGCGGACCCGGGCACCGTGGCCGCTCGGGATGAGTTTCTCGGAACGGGCGGGTCGCTCTATTTCCTGCGGCGGCAGGACGTTCTCATGGGCTCCGAACGGGTTCGCATCGAAGTCCGCGACAAGGATTCCGGGATTGTTATGGAGGTCAAGAACCTGACGCCGGTTCTCGATTACGACATCGACTATCTGCAGGGAAGAATCCTGCTGGCGCAACCCCTGTCTATAACTGCAGACGACCGTCTGCTGGTGCGCAGTGACTCGATCAGCGGGAATCCGGCCTTTCTGGTGGTTCGTTATGAATTCACCCCGGGGTTTGAAGATCCGGACACGATGGCGGTCGGCGGCAGAGGTCATTACTGGCTCAATGACTATATCAAGGTCGGCGTGACTGCCAGCCGGGATGAAGAAGCGGACATCGAAAACCGGTTGGGCGGAGCGGATGTGACCCTGCGCAAGTCTGCAGATTCGTGGGTCCGGCTCGAATCAGGCAACAGCAAAGGGCCGGGTGTGCTGTCGACGACCTCTGTTGACGGAGGCTTCGACTTCCGCCCCGCAGAGGCCTTCGACGGTGTCGAAGCCGACGCTTCAGCCTATCGGGTCGATGCCAGTGTCGGCGTCAAGGACTTTTTCGACAATGGGCGCGGCCGGGTCACTCTCTACATGCAGGATCTGGGTGCGGGGTATTCGGCACCGGGTCTGGCCACCGTCCGGGATCTAAACCAATACGGCGGAACGGCGGCGTTTCCTTTCACCGACCGTTTGGGCGCGCGTTTAAAAGTGGACATGCAAAATCAGAATGAGGGCCTCGACACGCAGACCGGCGAACTGGATCTCGATTACCGGATGGGTGAGCATTGGACCTTGAGTTCCGGTGTGCGTCATGACAACCGCCAGGACAACTCGCCGGTCGTGCCCGCAACCCAGGAGGAGGGTGACCGCACGGATGCGGTGGTGCAGTTGCTGTACGATTCCCGTGCGCGATGGACGACCTATGGTTTCGGGCAGGGGACGATTCGGGCAAGCGGTAATCGCGAGGACAACAACCGCATCGGGGGCGGCGGCAGTTGGCGTTTGACCGACCGGTTCAACGTGGTCGGTGAGGTTTCCGGTGGAAATCTTGGTCCGGGTGGCCGGATCGGGACCGAGTATCTGTACTCCGACCGGACCACGCTTTACAACAATTATACTTTAGAGAACGAACGGACCGATAATGGCCTGCGGGCCAGGAAAGGCAACTTGGTTTCCGGTTTCCGTACGCGATATGCCGACAGTGCCAGTATTTTTTTCGAAGAGCGCTATGCCCATGGTGATGTGCCCACTGGCCTGACGCACGCCACCGGCATTGACCTCGCGCCCACCGATCGCCTCAATTTAGGCGCCAATCTCGATTTCGGCACTCTCACGGATCGTCAGACCGCGCAGAAGCTTGAGAGATTCGCACTGGGGGTGAGTGCCGGTTACGGGTTCGACAAGTTGAAGATCGCCAGCGCCGTGGAATATTTAATTGAAAATACCGAGCAGCTCGATGCCAGTTTCACGAAGCGCAACACCTGGTTGTTTAAAAACAGCTTAAAATACAAACTGTCCGAAGACTGGCGAATCGTCGGAAAATTCAATTATGCCGTGAGTGAGAGTTCGCTGGGAGATTTCTTTGACGGCGACTACACCGAAGCGGTCCTGGGCTACGCGTATCGCCCCGTTCAGAACGACCGGCTCAATGCGCTGCTCAAATACACGTATTTCTACAACATGCCGACGGCCGATCAGGTGGCCGGCACCGCTACGGGCGTCATCCAGCGCAGCCACATCGGATCGGTGGATGTCCAATATGACCTGACACCCCGCTGGACCGTGGGCGGAAAGTACGCCTACCGCTATGGCCAGGTGGCCCAGGATCGTGAAAATCCGGAGTTCTTCGACAGTCGTGCCCACCTGTATGTGCTGCGTGCGGACTGGCACTTCCTCCATCGCTGGGACGCGCTTTTCGAGTTGCGCTTGCTCGACTTGCCGGATGCACAGGACAGCCGCAGCGGGGCGCTGGTGGGACTGTACCGCCACCTTGGCAATCACATGAAGGTGGGGGTCGGCTATAACTTCAGTGATTTCTCGGATGATCTGACCCAACTGGATTACCGAAACCAGGGGCTGTTCATCAATGTGGTCGGGAAGTTATAAAACAGGAATGTTCAACGCAAACAACAAAGAGTTGTGAAACCGTCATGATTAAGAGTGGTCATACAGTTTTCAGAAACAATGCTAACCGTTCGCGGTTTGATCATTGGATCATTCGGAGGTCTTATTTAGTTCCCATCCGCGGTTTCGTGAAGGGCACTGATAAGTTTCCGAAAAACGGGGAAAATATTTAATAACAAACAAACGTGAGGAGGCCAACATGCTCTGCTGGCTGAAAGCGATTATTGTGGGGATTTCAGTGTTTGGGTTGAGCCTTGCGGCCTATGGACAGGAAGTCTCCAGGGAACAAATCAAGGGCCTTGATGAACAGGTCCAGGAAATCAAAAGTGATGTTCTGCGCATTGCCGCGGAGCTGCATCAGCTTGAAGAGAAGCTGCTGTATCCGTCCAACACGCAGGTCGCGGTTTTCGTCTCTCTGGCGAGCGACGCCACTTTCCGTCTCGACTCGGTCGAGATCCAATTAAGCGGTAAGCCGGTCGCCCACCACATTTATACCTTCAAGGAACTAGAAGCCCTTCAAAAGGGTGGCGTGCAGCGCATCTACACCGGCAATATCCGAACCGGAGGTCATGACATGCAAGTGACCGTTACCGGAAAATCCGCTGGAGGCGGCGATATCCAAAAAACGGATAGCTTCAGGGTCAATAAGGATATGGGCCCCAAAATCGTGGAAATATCCCTGGCAGCCAATAGCATTGCGCTTAAGGAGTAGGTCGTTCATGTCCAGGCTGATCGTATTGCTGACAAGTTTGATGTTCTTCATTGCGTCTTCGGCGGCGGCCGATCGTTCCGCTCCCAAAGAGCTGAAGGATCTCTATTACGGAGAGGCCTTGTACTGCGCCTATCAAGGAGACTGGTTCGATGCGATCGCCAGGCTCGACGTCGAGCTGGGACAGCACCATGGGCTCGATGAACCTGAGCGCGACACCCTTTACTACCATATCAACCACGCCGAATTTGCCGTGGGTGATTTTGAACTGGCCTACCGGATGCACTATCGTGCCGGACGAGCCATCAAGCGGGTCATCGAGGGCAACGTTGAAGAGCAGGTGCGCAACGAGGCCATTTTTCGGCTGGCACGGATCTATTTCCAGAAAGATCAGCCGGTCAATGCCCTGCATGCCGTGGAACGTATCCGTGGCGACGTTCCTGAAAGGATTCGGGACGACCTGGCTTTCCTGCGTGCTCATATCCTCATGGCCAACGGCCGTTTTGTCGAAGCCGCAGAAATTTTGCAAGGGCTCCAGGGGGTCAAAAGTCTTGAAGGCTTCAGTACGTATAACCTTGGTATTGCCCTGATGAAGGACGGTAAGGTGCAGGAGGGGCGCCAGTGTCTCGACCGTACCGGTCTGGTCAACAGCAAAGACCCCGCCACGATGGCGATAAAGGACAAATCGAACCTGGTCTACGGCACCAAACTGCTGGAGGAACACAATTACGAGGGTGCCAAGCAGGTCTTCGAGCGGGTGCGGTTGACCGGCCCCTTCTCCAACCGGGCCCTGCTGGGGGCAGGTTGGACCGATGCCTTTGAGGAACGTTTCGACAGGGCACTGGTGCCCTGGAGTATTCTGGTGGATAGAGAGGTTACGGACGCTGCGGTGCAGGAAGCCATGCTCGCCGTCCCCTATGCATACGGCAAACTGAACGTGCACAGTAAAGCGGCGTTGCTGTACGGCAGTGCGTTGGAGAGGTTTGGCACCGAAATCGACAAGCTCGACGAATCCATCAAGAGTATCAACGAGGGACACTTTTTAAAAGCCCTGGTGCGGGAAGAACTGAAACAGGATGCCAACTGGGTCGTCAAGCTGCGGCGGTTGCCGCAAACCCCCGAGACTTACTATTTGCTCGAATTGATGGCTTCCCACGATTTTCAGGAATCCCTTAAAAACTATCTTGATCTGGAGCAATTGCGCCAAAAGCTGGAAGCCTGGGAGGGTGACCTGGACGCTTTCGAAGAGATTATTGAACAGCGCCGGGCATATTACCATCCGCTTCTGCCCGCCATCGACAGTGAATTTCGGCGCCTGGACTCGCAAATGCGCCTGCGTTTGGAGCAGCGGGACCATATCGAAAAACGCCTGAAGGTCATGTTGGTGGTCCCGAACCCCGACTATCTGGCGACTTCCAATGAGCGGGTCATCAGCGAAAAGATTAATCGTCTGGAACGCAATCAGACGGCCGGTGGAGCGGCCATACCCACTGTGGTCGCCGCCCGTATCGAACGTTTGCGCGGCGTTCTGAAGTGGAACATCTACACGGACTATGACCGACGACTCACCGAGGCTTACACGCATCTTCAGGATCTGAATAGCGAGATCGACCTGCTGAAGAAACAGTATACCGCCTTCGTACGCACCCGCCAGGCCGCCACGCAAAGCTACCAGGGTTACGGAGATACGATCCGTCGTCAGCGAATCCTGATACGGGAGGCTCATGAAAAAGTAGGACAACTGATGGCACGGCAGGGCCATATGCTGGAAATCATGGCCGTAAATGAACTCAGCCGGCGTCGTGATCGGCTGGCCGAGTTCCAAATCAAGGCGCGCTTTGCCATGGCGGACAGCTACGACCGGGCCACCAGGGCTCAGACCCAGGAGAGAGTGGGGCGATGAACTGGATCAGGCTATCTATAGTGACACTATTGCTGATTTTATCGGCCTGTCAATCGATCGGCGACAAGGATACGATTGCCGGTTTGCGTCACGTGCAGATTGAGATCAAGGAAGAAAAGATCGAAGGCGGACTCGACAAAGCGATGCTGGGTTATCAGCGCTTTTTGGAAGAAACGCCGCCGTCGGACTTAACACCCGAGGCCATTCGTCGCCTGGCCGACCTGAAGATCGAGAAAGAATACGGTACGTTCACCGAGGGTACCGAAACTGCGGATCAGGGTTCGACCGTGGTGACGCCCGCTCCCAAACCCGCCAAGGCGCTCTTCAAACACTCTCCTGCCAAACGACAGATCCCGTCGAGAGCGGGAGAGCCCGTTCCGGCACCTGCTCCGACTCTGGAGTCCGAGACGGATTTTGAAAGACGCGCGTCCCGGCCGGAGCATGTGCCTGCTGCAGCAGCGCCTGTGGGTGAACACGCCGAAGGGATGGATGATCTTGAAAGGGCCAGCGCCCGTGAGGCCATCGAGCTCTACAATAAACTGCTCAACGACTACCCCCTTTACGACCGCAACGACCAGGTACTGTACCAGATGTCCCGTGCCTACGAGGAATTGGGACAGCCCGAGGAGGCCATGGCGGTCATGGACCGGATGGTCCGCGAATTTCCCCGCTCCCGCTATATCGATGAGGTTCAGTTCCGACGAGCTGAACGCTTCTTTGCCTACAAAAAGTATCTGGATGCCGAGGACGCCTACAAGAGCGTTGTGGATGTCGGTGCCGGTTCATCCTTCTATGAGCTCGCCCTGTATAAACTGGGTTGGACGTTCTATAAGCAAGAACTCTATGAAGACGGCCTGCATAAATTCGTTGCGCTGCTGGATCACAAGGTATCCGTGGGATACGATTTCGAGCAGACCGAAGACGAGGCTGAACTCAAACGGACGCAAGACACCTTCCGCGTTATCAGCCTGAGTTTTTCCAACCTCGGGGGTTCCGATTCCGTGGTGGAATACTTCTCCCTTCACGGCAAGCGCAGTTACGAGGACAGCATCTACAGCAACCTGGCCGAATTTTACTTCGACAAGCGTCGTTATGCCGATGCCAGCGCTACCTATAACGCCTTCGTGAGCCGCAACCCGTTCCACAAGGTGGCGCCGAACTTCCATATGCGGGTCATCGAAATTCATACCGCCGGCGGTTTCCCCAGTCTGGTCCTCGACGCCAAAAAGGCTTTCGCCACCACCTACGGTTTGAAGGCCGAATATTGGACGTATTTCGAACCCAGTGCGCGTCCGGACGTTCTGGGTCATTTAAAAACCAACCTGACCGACCTGGCGAATCACTACCATGCCTGCTACCAGAACCCGAAGATGGCCGCCGAAAAACCGTCCAATTTCGAAGAGGCATTGCATTGGTATCGCGAGT
>JBATHN010000147.1:0-1712 GCA_049666885.1 Desulfobacterales bacterium | reverse complement strand
CCGCTTTCTGGATCCTGTCGGCCAACAGCTGGATGCAAACCCCGCAAGGTTTCCGTGTCGGCGAGAACGGCTTGCTTTACCCGACTGACTGGATTCAGATTATTTTCAATCCCTCCTTCCCCTATCGATTAGCGCACATGACCGTCGCGGCATACTTGACAACTGCGTTCGTTGTGGGCGGCATCGGCGCGTATTACCTGTGGCGCAAAATCCATGTGAAGCACGCCCGGATTATGTTCGGGATGGCCATGCTGATGGCCGTGTTCGTTGCACCGCTGCAACCCATCATCGGCGATTTACACGGGCTGAACACCCTGGAATATCAGCCGGCCAAGGTCGCTGCCATGGAGGGTCTCTGGGAGACCGAAACGGGCGCCGCGTTGAAACTGTTCGGTTGGCCGGATCAGGAGGAAGAACGCACCAAATATGCCCTCGAAATCCCCAAGCTGTCGAGTTTGATCCTCACTCACGACCTCGACGGTGAGGTCAAAGGGCTCAAGGAGTGGCCGAAAGACGAACGACCGCCGGTTTTCTGGGTCTTTTGGTCTTTTAGAGTGATGGTGGGCATCGGCATCCTGATGGTTCTCACGGGCATTTTTGCGGCGGTGCTCTTCTGGCGTAAAAAACTCTTCGATACCCGCTGGTTTCAATACTGGTGCATGGCGCTCACACCGTCGGGATTCATTGCCGTCCTTGCCGGCTGGTTTGTCACCGAGATCGGCCGCCAGCCGTATGTGGCCTATGGTGTCCTTCGAACGGCCGATTCCGTGTCTCCGGTTATCGGTCCTCAGGTTGCGCTATCCCTGCTGGCCTTCATCATCGTCTATACCTTCGTTTTCGGTGCTGGCAGCTACTACATCCTGCGCCTGATTCAAAAAGGTCCCGGCACCCAGGAAAAAGACTACGGTGCGCACGGACAGGACAAGCCGCCGCTGTTCACCGACTTGGCCGCCGATCAAGGAGGGAAAAGTGTTTGACTTCAGCGCGTACATCGATTTACCGCTCGTATGGTTCGGACTGATCTCGACGGCCATTTTTCTATACGTCGTTTTGGATGGATTCGATCTGGGGGTCGGTATCCTGTTTCCGTTTGCCCCCTCCGACTCGTGCCGTGACCGGATGATGAAGTCGATTGCACCCTTCTGGGACGGCAACGAGACCTGGCTTGTACTCGGCGGCGGCGGGTTGTTCGCCGCTTTTCCACTGGCCTATGCCGTCCTCATGCCGGCGCTGTACATCCCAGTCATCATCATGCTGCTGGGTCTGGTGTTTCGCGGGGTGGCGTTCGAGTTTCGATTCAAGGCTTCCGGCAAATCGAGAGTCCTCTGGGACTATGCCTTTCACTTCGGTTCGCTGGCAGCAGCATTTACGCAAGGTATCTATCTGGGGGCCTTCGTGCAGGGTATCTCAGTAGACGGCCGCAGCTATTCAGGCGGCGCCTTTGATTGGCTAACCGCCTTCAGCACGATGACGGGCCTGGCGCTGGTATGCGGCTACATTCTCATGGGATCCACCTGGCTGATCATGAAAACCGACGGTGAAACACAACTGTGGGCACGCAAATGTGCCGGGTATATCACCGTTTTCGTGGCGCTCTTTATGGGATTGGTGAGCCTGAGCATGCCGTTTCTGAACGAAAACGTCAAAGCCTTGTGGTTCAGTTTGCCGAATTTCTTTTATCTTCTGCCGATGCCGCTCCTGTCGATCGTGTT
>JBATHN010000146.1:0-3782 GCA_049666885.1 Desulfobacterales bacterium | reverse complement strand
ACTCACGGAACAGTGGGGGGATGAGCTTTTCGCGGCACTCGAGGCCGTCGGGGGACGCGCCTACAGCAATTATGCCGTGGGCTTCAACAACGTGGACGTGGCGGTTGCCAGCCACCACGGCATTCCGGTGGGCAACACCCCCGGCGTTTTGACGGAAGCGACCGCGGAGATGGCGGTGGCCCTGACCTTCGCGGCCGCCAGACGGGTCGGAGAATCCGAACGTTTTCTGCGGGCCGGCAAATACCGGGGCTGGCTGCCGACCCTTTTTCTCGGCGAGATGCTGTGGCGCAAGACCGTCGGTTTGATCGGTGCGGGCCGCATCGGATCGGCCTTTGCCCGCATGATGGTCGAGGGGCACAAGATGAACTTGATTTACTTCGATCTTCAATCCAACCAAGAGCTGGAAGAACTCATCCACGAATACGGTTCTTTTCTCAAGTCACTTGGGGAGTCGCCGGTGACCTGCCGCCGCGCGGACACCATCGAAGAGGTGCTGCACACGGCCGACTGCATCAGCCTGCACACGGTGCTGAATGAATCCACCCATCACCTGATCGATGCCGAACGCCTGGCCATGATGAAGGAAAACGCATTGTTGATAAACACCAGTCGGGGACCGATAATCGATGAGGCCGCTTTGGTCGCCCACTGCCGGAAGCATCCGGATTTCCGAGCCGGGTTGGACGTCTTCGAAGACGAACCCGCCCTCAGCCCGGGCTTGGCGGAGTTGGAAAATATCGTCATCGTGCCTCACATCGCCTCGGCCACCCGCTGGACACGGGAGGGGATGGCGACCCTTGCCGCTGCCAATGTCGCCGGCATTATCCTGGGTTACCCGGTTTGGGAAAAAACAGATATATCGCCTTTTTTAGAAGGCGTCCCGCCCCGGGCCATTCCCAGCCTGCTCAACGCCGAGGAAGTGGGCATTAAGGCTTACACGGGCTGACCATTTACGGACGGAAACTAATTGGTGTCCATCCACGGTTTCATTAGCGGCACTGGTTAGTTTCCGATCCAGAAATGAGCAGTTTTGTGCAAGTTCAAGGAAATCTGCGGCATTGCGCGGAGGCGTACTCGTGTACGCCGCACAAGCGATTCCGCCGATTGACGCCGACCTGTCCCGAAGCAGGCGGGGAATTGCGGAAAAGGGCCATTTACGGACGGAAACTAATTTAATTCGTCATACTTCCTCTTGCGCCGGGAATAATCCCCAGAAATAGGTTGACTGTCCTATTTAAATGAATGTTTTTACTCATTGACATTTTTTTGAATTCTACATTAAGTCAATATGAATAAGGTGAATCAGGTTCAAGTTTTAACCAGTTCACAGGTGAATGCGGCAAATGACACGGTTAAATGAACTGATTGCGATCTTATCGATGCCGGCGGTTAACGAGCGTTACTCGCACGCCAAGGCGACTAAAACATGCAAAATCTGCGGGGGGCTGGCGACCCGGTTCCGTGATGACGTATCGAGCTGTGAGTATGCTATTTCAGCTATCTGCCAAAGTTGCCAAGATATCTATTTTCACGACTATTCACCATCAAAGCATGTATTTGAACCTTTGCCCGAGGACGAGCAATGCAGGATCTGATACTTCGTATCTCCAAGGCGCTGGTAGACCACCCGGATCAGGTTTCGGTTAAATCGATCGATGGGGATAACACCTGTGTGTTGGAGCTTAAGGTTGCCAAGGTTGATATTGGTAAGGTCATCGGAAAACAAGGAAGGACCGCCCATTCGATTCGAACGATACTCAATGCCGCCGCGGCTAAAAAGAAAAAACGCGTTGTCTTGGAAATCGTCGAATAGGTCATCCCGAAATCACGAATCGACTTGTGGCAAGAATGCCAAAAACCATCCACTTTTAACAACCATCATAAATATCCCACCGCAGAATGCCTTTTTCAGTTTCAATTATCGCGAAAATACAATTTGCTTGTCCAGATGTTGCGGTATTTTATTCCAACAACATGTGATCCATTGCACCGCCGGCAGAATGACAGGACGCTAAACCACAAGAATCGATAATTTTCATGCACTGTGACGGCTCGCAGCTTGCTATTAGCGTTTAGGTCGGTTACGATCGAAAACTCTTCTCGGGATGTCACCGCTGCACCGAAATTGAGGTGCCCGAGATTGCGCGGATTCAGATCTTGGTATAGATTTAATCATAATTTCGACTAAGATTAGGGCTCGCTTAAAAATAACTTACCATTTTGCACGCCGATGCATCCCGTCCGGCTTCCGGCGCGAAATCTCGGAATACACAGATGTTCCTGCGATTTTACGCCTTGTCAACCGGGCACCTCAACGCTCAACATCACGTGCTTATTTTTTTACGCGCCCTAAGTGGCCCTATTCGTAAATACGGTGGCATTCTATGACCGATGCATCCCGGCGCCGCGCCGTGTTGCTCGGCGCTCGCATACGCCTGGTATGCGCGCTTCTCGCGCTTTGCGCCGCGGGCGCCTCTGTCATCTCGGTGCGTCAACGTATTTACGAACAGGACCACTTAGCATCGTGAAGAAAGGGGCAGCATGAAATTATTGTCAAATCGATCGATAATAAAGTCAGCAAGTTTATGGTCAATTTTTATAATCCTATCATGGCCTTCAATTGGATCAGCAAAAGACAGCGCTTCTCAACTCGCAGATTATTTTTTTAATAAAACCGCAGCGCCAGATTTGATCAGGGGCATCAATTTAAATCAGGCGATGAAAATTCAAGACCAATACGTCAAAATCATAAGCAAGGAATATGGGCCAGTGATTGGATACAAGGCAGGTTTAACGAATACTGCAGTTCAAGAAAAATTCGGGGTATCACACCCCCTTCGCGGCACATTATTAGAAAAAATGTTGTTAAAAAATGGAACTGCAATCGACTCAAAATTTGGTGTCACCCCTTTGCATGAAGGCGACATTATTTTAAGGGTTAGCGACGATTTGATTAACCGAGCAAAAACCAAAGAAGAGGTCATAAAATACATCGATGCCGCCATTCCTTTTATCGAGTTGCCCGATATCATTTATTCAAAGAACGTTAAGATTAATGGCCCTGCCCTGGCGGCAATTAACGTGGCTGCACGATACGGCATCATAGGCGACCCTATACCCATTGGTTCATCACCGGAATGGATGGAGCGCCTTCGAAATTTTATGCTGCAGATATTAGATGAGAATGAAAGAGTTCTTGCCGAAGGCACCGGGAGCAATCTTTTGGGTCATCCGCTGAATGTCGTTCTGTGGATAAAAGACTCTTTGAATGCGGAGGGAAAACGCTTAAAAAAGGGTGACTTGCTCTCTTTGGGAACTATCACCAAATTAATGCCTGCGCGGCCGGGCACGACCATTCGCGCTATTTACACAGGCCTTGATTTAAGTGGCCCGGTCGAGATTTCCGTGAAGTTCAAATAACGGAAAATTGTAACCGTTCACAGGGTGCAAAGTCCGATGCGCTTCAAGCCACCTAATTGTAAGCGTTTACAGGGTGCCGCAGATGCAAGGCGTCGGGTGCGCAGACGTACTTTTGTATTTTGTACTTCAAGCGCCCGACAACAAAGCAGATGCGGTGCCCTGTGAACGCTTACAAATAACTTGCAATGTAAGCATGTCAATGAGAGGGATCAAGCTGATCACTTTTTCCGCTTACCGGACAGCGCCAACTTCAACTTTTCACCAAGGGGGCTCAGGGCCGCGGGATGTCCACCAGCATACTTCTGCCAATCCTCGACCGCGTCGCCGTGTCCCGGTGCGAGGGTCACTTTGCGGTTCTGGCT